>JADFJB010000085.1 GCA_022566355.1 candidate division KSB1 bacterium | reverse complement strand
CGTCACTAATTCGCGGTAAACCTTTTCAACATTTTTTGCCAGCGATGAGAAGCTCAAATCACGAATAAATTTATCTCTTATCGTTTTTGATAAATCAGGAATGCCATTTCTATGAATATCGAGAACTTTTTCGGCAAGCGCTGAATAATTGCCGCGAGGAAACAGGATACCATATCGACCCTTTTCAGTTATGACACGAAAAGGGGCGATATCAGACACAACTGGAATCGTCCCACAGGCCATGGCTTCCAATAAGGCATAACCACTAAATTCTTTATGACTGGCCTGCAAAAGGAAATCTGCGCTATTTAGAATGATTTCCATCTTTGCGTGCGAAATCTCGCCACAAAATGTAACTTTTTGTGCCAGGACTGGTTTACTCCGCACTTCCTCTTTCAAGCTGTCCAATAGTTCCGTTGAACGATAATAAAAATATAGCCTTGCATTTGGCCACACCTCGGCAATTTGTTCAAAACCACGCAGGGTTACCAGGGGATTTTTGATAGGATGCAGCCTTCCAATAGAAATGAAAATAGGATCGCCCTGGAGTCCGGATTGTTTCCGGGCCTGGATTTTATCGATCTTCTGAAAATTTGTTGAGGATTCTACAACCAGCCGCACTTTTCTGGAATCAAGACCTTCCTCACACCAGGGTTTCGATTGTTCCAATGTTGTGAATAATACAGAACTCAACCGCTGCAAATTTTTCCTTTCAAATTTTCTGGCAATCAAATTATGCGCCGGCGATCCACCGTGATAATGAACAATCACAGGAACTCGATTTTTATGAGCCCAGCGTGAGATTAGCCATAGATTTGGCGTCATGGTTAGACCAAAATAATGTATGATTTGCGGTTGCAGCGCATTTAATCGCTTTATCATTTTAGAGGCTAATTGAAAATATGGATAGCGGTATTGGTGAAAGAAAAAACCAGCGAGCTTGCCGACATTGGCGAAGAAAAACGGTGGAGACATAAATTCGAAAAGAACAGAATCATCTTCGATCATTTCATTTTGGTAAAAATGGAGAAGAACGGTTACTTTGTGTCCCAATTGTTTCAAATGTAAGGGTAAGTGGTAAGTTAATGAGTACGTCGTTAGCAAATCCTTGCCGGAAAGCCCGCCTCTGGAAAATAAATCCGAATCGTAATATCCATGAATGAGGCATATATTCATATACTAACGTGAGTTCGTAATAGGTGAATTCATGGTTCGACTCCGCTCACCATGGCTTAAATTCAGCAGCCTGAGCCCTTCGACAAGCTCAGGATGAACTCGTCGAGGCTGATAATTTTGTATATTTTCCATAAGATTAATTGTGTCGAACTCATGTTAATTCAAGCTTTAAAATAAAAGTTTTCGAAAAGTAGTTGGCGGTATTAAGGTTTGCTTAATTTGAAAATTAAAACTGCTGGATATCCAACGGATTGTTTATAGGTTTCGCGACCTTTTGGAGTTCGGTCAAAAAAATGTTTAACGGAATCGTCAATCCGGGGTTCGCGGATCTCTTCTAATTTTAAATTAGCTTCCTTAAAAATTCGAAAGTAATCTTCATGCAAATGGACATAGTTGCGAATACGAAACTCTTTATAACGATTGCCATGCCACTCCAAAAATGACCGATTCCATCCAATGATCGTACAGAATGGATGAAAGTCAGAAATGAGTATAGTCCCGCCAGATCGTGTAACGCGTACAATTTCCTTTAGCGCCTCACCTAATTGTTCAATATGTCCCATAACGAATGATGAAAGCACTACTTCAAAACTGTCCTTTACAAAAGGCAAAAACAGTCCATTTGCTTGTAATAATCTTGAATTGCTTTCAATATGCAATTGGGATTTAGCTTCGGTAAGCATATTGAATGAAAAGTCTATACCGACGACACAAGCAGCTCCATGATCCGCCATCATTTTTATTCCTCGACCGACTCCACAACCGAAATCGAGTATATTTAGTTGATTGAGATTTGGCAGCAGCGTTTGGATCGCATTTTTCTCAAGGCTAAGCAGTGGGTTGTCTTCATCTTTGTATTTTGACGCCCAACGTTCATAACCTGTATGTGCGTCAACGGTTTCGACCGGATTAGACTCAAGCTTGCGACGAATACGCTGCCACAAATTCATGAACTTTCTACACGAGGATTTCGTAACGAGATCGCACGTTTTGCAATTTTGAGTTCAATGGGCAAATGATAATATCTCGATCGATATCTCCACCCCGCTAAGGTTGCAAGGAGTTTTCGTGTAAATGTTGTGAGTCGAAAATCCTGAATGGTGGGCCATCGACATTGCATAACAGTTTCGAAGTTCTTTAGCCACGCAAGTAAATCTCCTTTAAGCCATTGCACTTGAGGATTGTGATGGGATGCAAAATTAATCCATTCCCGGGTTGCCCAGTCTTCCAATTTATTTGGATATGGGTTTTGGGCATCGATATCACCGTACGAGCCCCGCTGTTGTGGTGTTGGGGTATAATGATAAATAATTATTTCACACCTGGGGTCGATTTGCTTGAGCTGGTAAATCAAATCGATGGTTTGCAACGCATCGCCTAGCGGATCTCTTGGGTTACCGAATAGAAAACTAAACTCCGGAATAATATCAAATCGTTTAGCACGTTGGGCCATTTCTACAATTTGTTCCCGGGTTTGGTTTTTCTTCATATCGCGTAGTGACTCGTTAGAGCCAGACTCGGCGCCAAAGAAGATCATTTTGCAGCCGGCATCACGCATTTTTCTCCAGGTTGAATCGCTGAAACGTAACAGAATGTCTATGCGGGCTTCACACCACCATTTGATTCCTAATGGCATCATTCGATCAAACAATTCAATCGCGTGATCCTCGGCAAGGAAAAAATTATTATCGAAAAACAAGATCGAATCGATATGAAATTTAGTTTTTAGATAGGTGAGCGCTTGCTCGGTTCGAGCTGGTGATGCTATTTTTTCACGGCTGCCATAAACCGAAATAACTCCACAAAAATTGCAACTGAAAGGACAACCCATACTTGTATGATGTACAGCAGTTCGTTTACCTAAGAATGAACCGTACAAATAATAGTCCGGCTTTATTTTGTGATAGGGCAACCGGCATGGAAATTCATTGGGGCTGACCATGGGTCTTGATGGATTATGAATTATTTCCCGGCCATTTTTGAACGAGAGACCCTTGATCGATTCAAATTGACCGCCATTCCTAGAAATATTTAAAAACTCTACCAGTGTTTGCTCACCTTGTCCACGCACGACAAAGTCTACAAAACCTGACTGTAGAGTCACATCAGTATGCATGGAGGGAAAGTAACCTCCCCACATCATGGGAATAGTGGGGAAACGTTTTTTCAACTCCTTACATTGCGGTACAGCATTTCCAATTTGGGGTCCCGGCATCACCGTGGCGGCAATGAGCTCCACATCGTCTCTCGAAGTCAATAGATTAGAGATTGTTTTAACGGGAGATGGATCGATATTTCCATCAACGATAACATATTCATCATCTTTCAGGATCGCACCAATATGCATTACCGATAGCGGGAAACGTCGAGCGCCGGGTCCGCAAACTTTCGGGTTGAAAAGAATGATCATGCTTTTTTACCTACCATTTTAGTGTATAGATTAATCAACTTTGGCACTTGTTTTAATCGATTCAATTTCTCTTGAGCGATTGCCAGGCTTGCGGTAGCAAAACTTTGACAAAGCTCCGGATGGAACACAAATTTGTTTATTGCCCCTGTTAACTCACCAGGCTTTTTAGGATCGAATAAAAAACCATTCGTACCTGGAATTACAACATCCCTGGCAATGCCTACGTTGCTGCTTACAACAGGCAAGCCGGCTGCCAACGCTTCCTGGATTGCAAAACATTCTCCTTCATGCACAGACGCATGAACGAGGATATCCGATGAATGGTAATACTTATACATTTCTTCATGATGAACCCAACCCATGAAATCTACCCGTTCATTTAAACCCAAATTTCTTGATAATTCCTCGAGGTCGTTACGAAGAGGGCCATCTCCAATAATTTTGAGTGTAACAGTTTTTGGTAACTTTACCATGGCTTGCAGGATTATACCGATATTTTTAACTGCTATTAAACTGCTAACTGTTAATAACCGAATATTATGGGATTTTTTATCTTTAATGTGATTCGACTTAATTTCCGCACCGATAGGCAGTAGTATTTTCGACCCTGAAGCAAAACCGTTGACTTTTTTCGACATTTCCATTTGTGCTTTGCTTCCATATATGATGCCATCTGCATTGCGCAGTACGAAAGGCAGAAGACGCCGCCAGCGCCACTTTAGTTGAGCGCCATAATTAATTTCCGGTAAACTTACAAACTCACTTCCCAGGCCGGTAATAAGCAGAGGTATGCCAAGTATTCGTTTGGCTAAAGTACCAACTAACCCCGGTTCAGTTGCCCAATATGCATGAATCAAATCGAATTTGGTTTTGGCATGCTGTTTTACTAAACTGACCAAACTAACCGGCAACCACGAGCCTCTGCGCCAGGCGCCAAAGCTTTGAACGGGAAGGCCTTGCCATTCATACGATTCATTGCTGCGTGGATGGCTCAAAGCGAAAACCGTAATATCTACATATTTTTTTAGTTCTACCTGCAACTTGGATATTGAAGGCAAAAACCAATCATTGTTCCTTGCAGGAAAACCCGGGATAATTACAGCAATTCGCAGGCGCATTGGTTGATTAAATGTTTGATTCGGCTGTTTCATTTTAACGTCATGAAAATTTCATATTCCAAATCTATTAAGAATTTACTGTCAACTTTATCCAGGGGAATGGCGGTCGAAACCTTGCTGATATCCTTTTGCGAATTTGTTGAAACAGGCTGCCAGTTAGCTGTAAATATTCTACCGTGAAACCCTGAAATGAATCGAAAGTGTGGTGGTGATAATGGTCACTCATTTCAGGAAAGCCAAGAGAATTATAGTAGTCCCGGGTTCGGCTCCTGGCTGAAATGATGTTATCTCTGCTGTAAAAAGGACTATCTATAATGTGAATTTCACCGTCAACAGGTAGTAAGTATTTTAGTTGATTTAAAAGTTGATTTAAATCCGAAAAATATTGGACTGAACTTGCAAGTAAAATAACATCGAATTTAGATTTTGGCAAAATATCTTCAAAGATATTTCCGTAAACAAACGAGATTTTTGCAGTATTGCCAAAAACCCGTATTCCTTGTATCAGTTCTTTTTCATTAATATCCAATGCAGTAACATGGCAATCCAGTTCATTGGATAAGAAATATGCAAACCAGCCATTTCCGCAACCCAAATCCAGAATTGTCAAAGACTTCGATTTCTGTTTCAAATAACCAATGAAATTCTTTGCGCTAGTTGCTCGTATTTTCCATTCACCATTTAATGAATGGCGAGGATTAATAAATGGCAACCGCTTTACTATTTCATCAGGATATAATCGTTCCTCGCTTTCCCTGACAGAAAGATAAAGTTCTTCAAATTTCTTAAATCTTTGCGGCTTTGAAAGATAAGTCACAGCAGAAGCTGATGTCAAATAAGTGGATTGGACTTTACTTAGGGCATCATTCATTGGATTTTATTTTTTGCTTAAGAATTCAAGATGTTTCGCCATATCTTAATATCAATTCATATCTAGCGAAATGTCATTCTGAACGAAGTGAAGAATCTCTTGATTTTATTGGGTTTATGACATTTCAGAGATCCTTCGCTACGCTCAGGATGACAATTTTATACTTATACTAATAAGTGCGCATTATTATGATGATCCCTATTTAATTGGTATGAACCAAATATTCTTCGGTTGTTATCACCTGACTTTCACTTTCCTGAAATAAATTCCATAGTGGATTTCCGGATAGAATTTCTTCTCCAACCTGCTCCTGAATACGGTTTCTTAAAGATTCCACGTCGCCATAAATCCATTTAGAAATTCCACCTATCCGCGCATTACAGTTGCCTAAATCCAGTAAACCGGCAAGTGATTCACTTGCAAGTCGCGGCAGTCCGTTTACCATGACCAGTTCAATATCTCCTGGTTTTAAGTTGAGCAATATTTGTTCCGGTGGCTTTCCAGTATCTTTCACTAGGATTAAATCTGCCGGTGAACCTTCCTCCAAAAACCCTGATCCATTTGTCATTTTGAAAATGGAAGCAGGGATAGACGTAACCATTTTTAATAGTTCTTTCTTCGCTGCAAGACCAGTGGTTTGCGCAAATTGAAGTTCATCTAATAATGTTGCCGAACCACTCATCGTGGAGTCAGTTCCCAAAGCCACACGAATTTGTCCTCTTAATATGGAGACATCTACCGTTTGGCCAAAAAGATAAATATTCGATGCCGGGCACCAAACCAGGCTTGCTTTCGCCTTTGAAAGGTTATCAATTTGTTTTGGTTTTAGTGCTGTTCCATGCACAAGAACAGTGTTTTCTCTAATAAGTCCTATTTTTATTAATTGATTAATTTCAGAAGTAGATTGAGCATCGATTCCTTCACCAGCGTGAATAATGAACGGTTTTCCATGGCTTTTTTTGAAAGACTTTTTGAGTTCAGATCCGTGCCCTATTGAATGAGACCAGCCATATTTTCTAAGCACGCGTATCGGAAATTTATTGTTGAAAATTTTACTATAATATGGATTATGATGAACAACGGTTGTGACCCCAGACACCAAATTCTTGTAAGCTCCCCACCACAGTTTATCGACAAGTGAAAGATTCAATATTTCCTTGACGGGTGTTGATGCAGGATGATAAATTGCTTGTGCCCACTGATAGAAATTATTGTAAGGTGGATTACCTAATCGTGGGAAGAGATTTAATTCGAGATGATCATGAGAGTTTATCAGACCAGAAAGCGCCATATATCCGGAAAGATCCAATACCAATTCTCGCCTGCGTTGTGCAATTCCCTGGCAGCGAGTAAGGATTTTCTTCTCTATACGGAGATCGGCAAAAAAATCTTTACCATCAGAGTAGATATGTAAATTTTTTAACAGCAACTTCATTTATGGCCCATCTTTTTAGTAAGAACTATTTCTTTTCAATTCGGATTGTATTGCATCGTTAAGATGAAGTGATCAGCCCATTTGTTAAATGGTGTAATTCGACTAAATAATTGATCAAATGCGGTTAAAGTGCGGTATAGCCGGGGATATCGTTTAGGGAATTTTTCCATGTAAGGAGGTGGGCTAATAGATGCCAAGCCCTGCAAATTGATTATTTTGAATTCTTGTCCAAATGCTCTAATAACTTGTCGAGGGCTAAAGTAATAGGCCATAAATTGTACGCCTTCAATTTGCGCTAACGCACCATTTTGGCGAAGCCGGCGGAAAGCGGTTTTAAATTTTCCACGAAAAATCAGCGCTAATTCCCAGGGACAAAATTTTGGCATTATTACAATAGTTACAAATCCACCTGGCTTTAGTAAGCGCAAAATGGATTTTGTAACTAAAGTCAAATCCGGCACACAGTTTAATCCGCCAAAATTTGAAAATATAAAATCAAACTGACTATGGTTGATATTTTCCAGCTCGGTAAGCGAGCATTTTTGAACAGTTATTCTATGGTGCAATTTCAGCAAATCAACTTTTTTACGCAACTGGTTAAGCATGCCTTCGGAAATATCAATGGCATGAACACGGCAGCCATTATTCGCAAAAAATACCGCATCTAATCCGGTTCCGGCATTCAGCTCAAGAATATGTTGACCAGTCTGAACATAAGATAGTGCATGATTTCGAACTTGCTCACGCATCCACTGCAAAACCAGGTTGTCTTTTTCAACCTCATCATAATGGTTAGATTGCCGTGAAAAGGCTTCTTCCACTTTAACTAGTTGTTTTGTTAATTCTACCATGGTTTAGTATATTTTATGCATTTCAGTAGGATTTATTTCAACTAATTCCAGATTGTTTTTTCAGCCTCTGAAGTCCAAATTCATCAAATGGCAGCGTTAATGAATTGAAAGCGATTCTGCCAATTTTACGAAAGTAGTTCATATTCAATTTTTGCGGAGAATGGTATGCAGCTTTCAGATTCTCCCTGGCCAATTGTCTGCGGAAATTTTTATGGATGACAGTATGCAGCTTCCGGTAGAAAGCAGTCGAATAGGGACCCTGGTAAAGCATGGCTAAATCGTCGCTATCTTGCCAATTCTGTTTGGTTCCCAACTGGTCTTTTACCAGGTCATAAAATTTCGTTCCTGGTAATGGATAACTCACCGAGATGCCTATGTCGTCGGGTTTACAGTCTCGCACCATCTGCATGGTTTTCTCGATATCCTGCCAGGTTTCACCGGGATAGCCGAATTGCAGAAAAAATCCAACTTTAATCCCAATTTCATGAAGCTGTTTTGCAGCTTCATGAATCTGCTCTGTTGTGGTTCCCTTTTCCATCGCATCGAGAATTTTTTGCGAGCCGGACTCAGCCCCGATCCAGCAGGTTTGGCACCCCGCTCTTTTCAGCGATGGTATGGTATCTGATCTCAGTAGTAAATCTGCCCGGTTTAAACTTTTAAAAGGTGTATGAACTTTATGCGATTCTACCAGGTCGGCAAACTCCTCGATCCAACCGGGTTTCAGTCCCAGAATGTCGTCAGCAAACCCAATATGATCCGGATGATAGTTTTCTTTTAGCCAGGCCAATTCTTCGACAACATTTAGCGGCGATCGGGAATTGTATCGCTGGCCCCAAATGGGTTTCGCACACCAGTTACAATGATACGGACAACCACGTGTCGTAACCATGTTCATGGAGAAGTAGCCATGATTTTTTATCCAGGTTTTTCGATATCGATCTAAGTCAATCTTTTCCCAGGCAGGAAACGGCAAAGTATCCAGGTCTTTTAGTACCGGTCTGGGATCTGACTGGTTCAAACCGCTATTTCCATTCGGCCAAAACAAAGATTTTATTTGATGGATACCAGTTGTGGTACGACCGGATAATTCGTCCAACAGTTCCCCAAGTGTTAGTTCGCCTTCGCCGCGCAAAACATAATCAGCGCCGGCCGCGAAATATTTACCCGGGTGGTCGGTAGCATCGGAACCGCAAACAATAACAACACATCCGACATTTTTAGCCATTTTGCACATTTGAAATGCAGCTTCCCGCATACGCAAAAGACACATTTTGCTGAGATAGTTAAAATTGTCTTCGAACAGAACCGCATACCTGGGTTGATATTTTCTCAAGGCGTCTTGCCAATCCGATTCAGATTCTGCCAGCATGGCATCGAAGAACGCTACATCATAGCCTTTTTTCTCCAGGTAGCTGGCAGCATAGAGCGAACCAAGCGGGGGGTAGGGTTGCTTTGCCTCCCATAGTTTAGGATCAAAGCGCAGAAAATAAGATTGTCCTATGATTACATCTGGCATTTAGTGAGATAATATTCTTTTATTGAATTTTGTCATGATTCGTTCCTGATGATCATTGGTGAAAAGTTGAATTCGCTGGCGATCGATCCAGATTCTGCTGTTCTGTAATTCTGCTGTAATTGTTCGAATTCGTTTCGAGTAATTCCGGTAAACAAAATTTTCCAGCCGATCGAAAAAAGGATTGGATAACATCATTTTTAAAAATTTACTGACTCGCGATTTTTGAATATTGAAAAATCCGTCATTTACTCCTGTTAAGCCGGCGTGGGGTAAAAAATCGTAGATCCAATTGTTGGCCTGCCAATAATGGACAAATTCTCCGTTCCCTGATATTGGACACAGGTGGGCAATTTGATGAGCTGTGAAAAAGTTTTGTTCTGGTAAAGTGGGTCGAGAATATCCCTCCAGGTAATTAATACACATTATGTTTCTTTTGCCGATCACTTTTAGAAACAAGACCAGCATCAGATAGGTAATCCAGGTTCTTCGTCCATCCACGATAAGCACCAGATCGATATCATCGTTACCATTAACATTTTCGAAAGCTATTGTTCCGGTCAGAGCTACCGCTTTCACAAAAGGAAAACTGCAGATCCTTCTCAGTGTTCTACGGTATTTTTGTAAAAGCTTTTTTGTCTTATCCTTTTTTTGCAGCCGGAGTGAAACGAGATTTTGACGTCCTTTGAGAAAATAATAACAATCGAAAAATTGAATTTCTTTTTTTAACAGCTCGCTTTCTAATTCTTTTTGAATGCTTTTTGCAGATGCTGGATATGCTATCAAATCACGATGGATTTCCTCCAGCGTTAAAGGATAATCGAATAAGTCTGAAAACAGGAGGGTCTGAAGGATGGCTTCTCGAATACCCGTTGGTGATGCATAACTGGATCCGGGGATATTTTTTCCTGTTTTTTTGGAACCGTGGAAAGATCGATCATATGTTTTATAGGATCTTTTTACGCCTACCTGCTCATACAAATCAACTGTTTTTCGGGCGGTATTTTCCCATGAGAAATCACCGGCTCTGGCCAAGCCTTTTTGGATCAAATCTTCTCTAAACCGTACATCAAACAATACCCCGGCCATTTTGGTTATCAGTTGCTTTTTGTCCCCGGGCTCGAAACGCATACCAGGCCAACTAGCGATCTCAGCTGTTGCACCAACATCCGAACAAAGAGTTGGAACGCCATAAGCCATTGCTTCCAGCACAGGGAAACCAAATCCTTCGTACATGGAAGGACAAACAAATAATTCAGCTCCCCGGTATAAAGACTGCAATTTTTTTTCGTTCACATATCCAGTGAGATGAATGCGGTTTTCTAACCTGGCAGATTGAATTTCTCTTCGTACGCAGTTCAAATCGTTACCAGCTTGACCAACAATGACCAGATGGTGTGTAATGCCTTTATTTTGAACCAGTTCTGAAAACGCAGATATGAGCAAGGGAATATTCTTTCGCCGGTCTAACGTACCTACAAAAAGAATATAAGGGTAACCGTCTGTCAAATAGTTTTTTGTGCGAGATTTCTGTTCAATGCTATAGCCATTATTGGGGTACGGTTCGATTCCTGAGTGGATGGTTGTTGTTTTCGCTTCAGCCTGGGGAAAAAGTGAAGTCAGGTCATTTTGTGTGCTTTGGGATACAGTGATCAACGCATCAGCGTGGTTCACTGCCTGGTTAATGAATTTCTGAAAACTAAACCGGCGGGAGAAAGAATACAATTGCGGGAAAAGGAAGAATGTTAAATCATGGATCGTGACAACCAACCTAGTATTGACAAATCCGATTGGAGCAACATAATGTGGTGAATGCCAAACATCCAAACCCATTTTTTTTGAAAAATATTTTGGCCGACCCATTTCCCAGGCAATACGGGGAATGCGAGAAAAATTCGGTAATCCAATTAGATCAAAATTTCCGGATAGATTTGAAAAATGGTAAAAATCTCTTCGCTTTAAAAAGATAAAATATTCATTATTTGCATCAACCTTTGCCAAATTGCTAATCAAATTACAAAGATACCGACCAGCGCCAGCCGGGCAAATAGGTAAAGATGTGGCGTCAATCCCAATTCGCATTTATAGATGCTATCTCATTTTCGGAATTAAGAACTTAATTTGGTTAGTACTATTTAATCGATATAGTAACAAAAGATTTGGAAAATTTATTTTATAAAATTTTAATTTAAACAATCTGACAAGAAAAAAGTTGCTATCTATTTATCAACCCCGAAGGTAAACAATGCACTTATCAACCTGCATATAAAATACTATCTTGATCTTGTCTCTTTTTATCCATAGATGCTGCATAATACTAGTTGATAAGTTAAAAATCAATGAAAATCTTAGATCTTAATCAAATTGTTTGATGGGAAAAATATTAAGATTCCCAATTAATCATGTCCTTTATTTGAAAGTAAATTAACCTGAATAATTCATGAATCATGCTTTCATGCTTAAACCTCCAAACTATGTCATCCCGTCACGTGACGGGATCTATTTCCATACATTTGAAAAAGCCTGCATGATAAGCATAAAATATCTTAAAAAGATCATTTCCTCGATTAACAGTGATAAGGTTTATGAATAGATCAAGTTAAATAATTTTTTGCACTTCACGTACTTTCCAACATTATTATTTATTATTTTATAATTAACTCTTTCACTCTTCTTTCAGTTTATCAATCTCAAATGTTCAGCCATTATTTCACCTTCATCAGATCACAGCTCTAAAAAAATCATTAAATAGATTTAGTGCTCTTTGTTTTTCTGACTTCATTATCAATACCTTTACATCATTATGAAACAAAAAATCCATTGACTAGCGGACAAGACTTCGACATGCCTATTACCAATCAATGGATTCAATAATTAGTGTCTGAACAAATACATCCTTTCTGTCATTCCCGCATATTTTTAGCGGGAATCTACCTGCTTGAAATGATTAGATTCCGGCTCAAGCTTGTCCCTGCATGTTTTTAGCAGGGAAGATTACCGGAATGACACTAGTTGTCGAGTTTTCGTTCAGACACTAAATACTTAATTTAATATAATATATATTGATATATTGTTGTGAATTTAGTCTCTTTTATCAATTTTCACATTAAAAACGAATATACAATTAGAGCAAGATAAAACAATAAATCTCTAGTATCCGTTTCGTAGATAAGAGACTTTTTGTGACCGTCAATAATGTCAAATATCATTCAAAACTTTATCCGAAATATTTATTTTATTTTGATTCCTGCCAACTATTAAGAATACCATTTTCAAAATAAAGGTAATTATTTTGATATATCCATTGTTAGTGTAATCCAAAACTTCCCACTGATTTATTTATTGAATTAGGCTCTCCCCACTTTTACGTGCCATTTCTGCAGACATTCCAAGCCATATTTTCTGGTTTATTATTTTTTGAGCTATAACCGTTCCATATTTTGTACGCAAATCAGCTTTTCTTTCAGCTCTCCTTCGAGATTCATTTAACTTTTGTGTTTTAATCCGTTATACATTTTTTATACTATCTTTCGTGCTTTTTCAAATTGAACAATTTATTTGAGAAACTTAGATGTCGGATGGGCGTCTCTCCAAGTATTCCACCTTGTCTTTGTCGATGGAAACTCCGCAAGTTTCCGATCGGCGTATTGACCACTTATGCAAGTCAGTCCGACCTCTCCCGGCAAATGATACCAGAGGCTTTCAGTTTCATAGTCAAACAAAACGAAAGTGTTATCAAAGGTCCAACCGCTTGCACTTAGGGTTAGTACCTTATCATCTATCTCACGGCTGTACACGGCAGCCAAATCGACGAGCGGTCAGTATGCTACCGCAACATGGGTTTCGCCGAACACCTCATCGGCAATCTCATGCCACGATAAAACTCTAATGGGATAGGCTCGCGGGTCATTAGCCAGACTAACCCCTAGTACCATAAAAGGAGATGGAACCTCGGGGTAACCAGGATCGCCTGGGGCAAGCATTTCCGGATTCAGGAGTGGTGTTATGGCAAAAGGCCCTAAGCCAAATTGAAACGCGAATGGGTCCATATTGTACTTTTCCTTAGCGTGGGTGACATCCCAACTTTTTCCGGTTCGATCCACGATAAAGAATTTCCCATCCCTTGACTCTACAGTAGGTCCTGCTGGTCCAGTGGAAGAATCAGTACAGCTTAAGAGAAATATCCACGCCAAGAGGACAATTGGTTTCATTTTCTGTCGTAGCATCTCCAGCCCTCCTTATTGAGGTTCATCTTTGACTTTTTACAACCATCTAAACGACAATATAAAGGAAATTATTCCGAAAATTACCGCAAGACACTCTAATTTTTATAATATTTTGCAATATATTGTGCCTAAAAATAGTGAATGAATTTTTATGCTATGCTTTTTCCTTCATTTTTTGTTTTCAATTAAAATATTGTACCTATAATCCTGGTCTGTTTTTTGGAATTTATTCATATCTCTTCGTTTTTTCAACATCAAATAAAACGATGTTATGTAAATAATTAATTAAACTGAATAATTCATGAATCATGCTTTGATGTTTAAAACTTCCAACTATGTCATCCCGTCGTGCAGGCTGTTGCAGAATACACCTATATTGTTCAGAGAGGTTTTTAACTCCTTTTTAAGTAATTTTTCTGGTTTGAAATGAGTTTTCCTTCTTGGGGGAACATAAACACTCTCACCGGTTTTGGGGTTACGTGCTTTGGGCTTTGCTTTTGTCGTCTTTACTTCGAAAACACCGAAATCACGAATCTCAATCCTTACTTCAGGATCAGCTTCGGCCATAACTTCTCGTAAAATCGTAAACAATGCAGATACAACTTTTTCTGCTAAGGGAAGTTTCTCATCAACTTGTCGAGCTACACGCCTAACAATATCCCTCTTTGTTACGGTAATCTTTATTGTCATAGCAAAAAAAATAGTTTTTGATTTTAGTCAGGAGATATTTCCGGTAAAACGATATTGGATAGTACTAGTTAAGAAATCCAAAACCAATGATTTTCTTGAGTATTGAAATTTTCAGATTCTCCGTTTCACTGTCTCACGTTTCACTTCTGCCACATGTCCTGAGCTCAGTCGAAGGGTCTACCGTATCACGTTTGTGGTCTCACACCTCTATGAAATTATTTAATTCAACTAACAATTTTATAAATATTTTAAAATTCATACCGATAACATGAAATGTAAATAAATAATTTTTTATGGAGGTTTTATGATAGTCGAATATAAATGTATCAGATGCGGATCCGATGATTTTGAGGAGGGTGCGGTTCAATCGTCAGGCACTATATCCTTTCGTCCAAAAGCTACAAAGTTTCTGCAGCTGGTTCCGGGTAACATGACCATCAACTCGCGAATATGCATGACCTGTGGTTTCATTGAATTAACCGGGGAAGTAGAAAAAGTTGAGTCGCTCACAAAACGTACGGAAAAGGCATATAAAGTTTAATTTTCGTATAAAAAAGAAAAATTCAGGTGAGTATGAAATTCTTCGTCAAAAGAAAGACCAGCATGATTGTGAGATCAGCGATCCGGATTTAAGAAAAACTAAACTTTAAAACTATGCCGGGCTCCTTGGAAAAAATTCTGGAAAATTTTAGGACATTAATATATCTGACCCTACCCCTTCATTTTTCGAATGTATACGGGAGTTGGAATCGGAATTATTTACAACATACAATCTCAATATTTTAAGCACTGTGACGCTAATAAAAAAGTTGTAAATATGAGTCAAAACCAGTTAAATTGAAATCAAACAAAAAGCCCTGTACTATTTTAATATTACAGGGCTTAAGCAGTAGCACCTCCCAAAATCGAACTGGGGACACACGGATCAGATTTTTATTTTACTAAATAATGTATGACGAACTCGTAAAAAGTCGAAAGATTAAAAGGATATACAATATATTGACATTTCACGTTTGGCTAACCACATTATATTGTGTTCACTAAAAGGTTGCCGCCTTACAAACAATGGAACAGATCGAAACTGCCGCTGGGTTGAGCGCTACTTTTAGCTACGCCGGGCTCCGGTATGGTCACACACGTACAACTTTGCGTCTGTGCTGTGAACAGCCAGATCGCCGGTAGTCCAGTCCGTATAAGTAAGGAAGCACCCATTTGGGGAAACCGCCCCCGTAATATCGACCTCGGCCACTTTGTAAGGTTTGCCGACGCTGGCTTTCGGCGCTTGCGCCGCCTCCAGGTCAAAAAACAGGGAACCGATAGGCATCAGCGCGATAGGAATCACTAGAAGCCACATCTGGGTTGCTCCGCTTAAGGTTAAAAGTTTTCCACTTTTTATCAATCTCCTCATATTGATTAACCTCCTTTCCTCCTTTTTCGTTTTCTGCCCGGATCTGCTTCGGGAACCGCAGCAAGGAGCGACTTGGTATAGGAATGCTGCGGACTGGAAATCAGACGGTCAGTATTTGCTTCCTCGACAATCTTTCCCTGGTACATCACCGCAATTCGATCGGCGACGCGCTCGACCACGGCCAAATCGTGAGAGATGAATAGCATGGCGATGCCCTCTTTCCGCTGAAGATCAATTAAGAGGTTTAGGATCTGCGCTTGTACTGAGACATCCAGCGCCGACACCGGTTCATCGGCCACAATGAAATCTGGCTCCAGGGCCAGAGCCCTCGCAATAGCTATGCGTTGACGCTGTCCACCACTGAATTCGTGGGGATAGCGGTGCATGAAATAGGCTTCCATGCCTACCTTGGAGAGCAACGAAGCAACCTGCTCTTCGATCTGATGTTTGGGAACCATGCGATGGAGTCGAAGCGGCTCGCCAAGAATCTGTTTCACTTGCATACGTGGATTCAGAGAGCCATAGGGATTCTGGAAGATAATCTGCATCCGCCGCCGCAATTTCCGCAGTTTTTTTGCGCTAAGTGTTAGCAGATTTTCTCCATCGAAATGGATCGTCCCTGCTGTTGGCTCCACAAGCCGTAGTATGGATCTTCCCAGCGTTGTCTTGCCGCTGCCGGATTCCCCAACCAGACCCAGTACCTCGCCTCGTTCTATCGTTAGATCGACCCCATCCACGGCTTTAACCCATTGTTGGCTGCCAAACCAACGGCTGCCAAATGGGAAGTAGGTTTTGAGGCCCGAGACCGACAGCAATATTCCGTTCATATCAGCCCGTCCCCACTTTGTAGCATGCGCACTTGCGCATATCCGAGATATTTCGGAGCGGAGGAAACTCGGATGTGCATGACGTATCACCGATGGTACAACGAGGATGAAAGGTACATCCGGAGGGTAAGTCCAGAAAATCAGGGACAACTCCCGGAATGCCGTGTAAAGGCTCTTTACGTCCAAAACCCAGTTTGGGAATGGACTGAAGGAGGCCTTGCGTATACGGATGTTTTGGTTCTCGAAAGAGCGCATGGGTTTGGGCAACTTCGACAAGCTTACCCGTGTACATCACCATCACACGCTTGGCCATCTCGGCAACCACGCCCATATCGTGGGTAATCAGCAAAATCGCCATCTTATATTGTTCTTGCAGATAGCAGAGGAGATCGACAATTTCCCCTTGCACCGTGACGTCCAGGGCCGTGGTGGGCTCATCCGCGATCAGAAGTTTGGGTCTTCCGCTGATCGCTATGGCAATGACCGCTCGCTGTTGCATACCACCGGAGAATTCAAAGGGATAAGCTTTGATTCTTTTCTCCGGCTCAGGAATACCGGTTTCGCCTAACAGTCGAACCGCTTCAGTTTTGGCTTCATGTTTGCCCAGCCCTCTATGCAGCCGAAGCACTTCAGTAATTTGGTGCCCAATGGTGAAGACCGGATTGAGCGCGGCGCCGGGTTCCTGGAAGATCATGCCGATGTCACTTCCTCGTATTTGGCGAAGTCTTTCCATATTCACCCGCAACAGGTTTTCTCCATTGAAAAGAATACTGCCGCCTACGACTCGTCCCGGCCAGGGAATGAGATTGAGCAAGGAAAGAGCCACGATGGTTTTGCCACAGCCCGACTCGCCGACCAGAGCCACGGTCTCCTTTTCATTCACCTGGAAACTAATCCCATCGACCGCCTTTAAAACTCCTTCGTCAAGGAAGAAGGTGCTTGTTAGGTTTTCGACTTGCAAAAGCATGCTCATACGAACCTCCGCATCAGGGACTTGGGGTCCAACGCATCGCGAAGTCCGTCCGCCAGTAAATTGAAACAAAGGACCGTGATTGCAAGCAGAGTTCCCGGGAAAAAGGCAACCCACCAGGCTACCAAGAGGGCGTCTTGCCCCGCGCTGACCATATTTCCCCACGACGGTGTGGGTGGTCGAATGCCGATACCCAGGAACGATAAACCAGCTTCAGCGCCGATCATCCCGCCGATCATCAGCGCGGCGCTTATCAGAATCGGCGACATGGCATTCGGAATCAAGTGTCGAAAGATGATTAAACGATTTGGCAGCCCGATGGCACGGGCTGCCTCGGTAAACTCTCGCTGCTTCAAAGAGAGAAGTTCCCCACGGATGAATCGTGCTGTTCCCGGCCAGGAAGTCAGCCCGAGAATCAATACAAGAAAAACAATGTCAGCTTCAAATATACCTACCAACATGAGCATCAAAAAGAAAGTTGGAAATGAAATGATGACGTCCACGATTCGCATGAAGATGCTATCGATGATTCCTCCAAAGTAGCCGGCCATCGCACCGTAGACTGTACCGAGCGAGATGGCAACCAAAACCGCCAGCAGACCGACAGATAGGGAAACCCTGGCGCCATAGAGGGCTCGGCTGAGCAGATCACGTCCGAATTCATCGGTGCCGAATAGATGGTCCGTTGAAGGAGGGAGATATCGGGTGCTCAGGACATCCGTTATCGCTGCCGGATCATAAGGAGCCAGAATCGGTGCAAGTATGGCAAGGATATAGAAAACCACAATCACATAAAGTGCGGTAACTGCCATACGGTTGGCTGTAAACCTGCGGCGGGCAAGCCGGAATGGACTCTTTCCCCGGGGACCCTCGGGTTTTGCCGTAAGGAGTCGACGCACATCCCAAACGGAGTAGATCACACTCGCGGCTAACGATACGATGAGAAAAACAGCTGCCAGCCAGTAGTCGAACCCGGTGGTATTAAAAACGTTAAGAAAGACTTGCCAGCGCCAATACAGCACCAGAATGATCGCGAGCGTAAACGCCAGAAGCGGTCTACCACGACTGTGTTTACCCAGCAGGATGTGACCCATTCCGGGGAGCAGAGAAGCTGCCAGAAGGCTAAATTGACTAGACTGGTTTCTTCTTTTCATAGGATACTCTTGGATCTACCATTACATAAGTAACATCTGCGATGAGGTTACCGATCACGGTTAAAACCGCCGCTATCATACTTGTCGCCAGGATAACCGGGTAATCACGGGCATGGATGGCTGACAACGCCAGTCTTCCCATCCCGGGCCAGGCGAAGATGTTCTCTATGATGACCGCCCCTCCCAACAAAAAAGGCAGGGAGAGGCCATAAATGGTTATGATGGGAATCAGCGCATTTCGAAGGGCATGTTTGAGAATCACAGCCCGTTCTCGAAGTCCGCGTGCGCGGGCAGCCAGGATGTATTCCTCGTTCAATACCTCCAATAAGCGGCTGCGCATGTAGCGCGCCGTCCCGGCTGCCGACGCGATACCAAGAACAAAGACCGGTAGAGCAAGATGCCAGCCCAGATCTACTAGTTTTTCGAACCAGGAGAGAAATTCATAGTCAAACGACCGGGTCTGGGAAGTAGGAAACCAGCCGAGTGTGACGGAAAACACCAGAATGAGCATAAGCGCCAACCAGAATCCCGGAACCGAGTAAAGGATTAGCGAACCAAGCGTAATGGTCTTGTCCAGCGCGGAGTATTGTTTGACGGCCGAGATGATTCCGAGGGCAATCCCAACCATCGCATCGAAGAGGAGCGCAAAAAAGGCTAACAGCAGTGTGTAGGGAATGGCCTCCGCCAGCAGGGCGCTAACCGGGCGCCGGTGTGCAAACGACTCACCAAGATCACCCTGAAGCAAGTTGCCGAGCCATTTCACGTATTGAACGTGAAGGGGCTGATCGAGTCCGTATTTTTGCCGGATGAGCTCGATGACCTCCGGGTCTATGTTGCGGCGGAAGCGCTGCTCGAGATAAAAGTCCATGGGATCGCCCGGCGCCATGTGCACGATGAAGAACGTGACCGTAGCGATCCCCAAAAGGAGCGGTATGGCCTGAACCAGCCGCTTTAGAATATAACGTACCATCAATCTTCGTCCTCCAGCCACAGGTATTCCATGTACCAGAGCGGATCGGCCTGCCAGGGACTGCTCAGTCCCTTGATGCGCCGATGGGCAAAGATGGTCCGGACGCGTTGGAAAAGGAATGTGACCGGCAAGTCCTCACGGAAAATTTCCATAAGCTGAACGTAAATTTGATCCTTGGCATCCGACTCAGCCAGAACAGCGCTCGCTTGTTCGATCAGTTCGACAACCCTTGTGTTTTTGTATCCAAGTGGATATCTCTCTCCAAAGTGAAACCGCTTCAGCCATATGTCGTGGCTCACAAAGACGGTCAAGGCGGCCTCAAACTGTCCCTCCTTCACTTTTGCCAACACATTAATGTTAGGCATCATTTGGATATTCATTATGATACCTACACGCCGGAACTTGTCCTGAATGTAGACCGCTACTTCCTTGTTAAAGGGTAAACTGCCAACAAGTGTGGTAAAGCGGAACTCCCGCCCATCCCGGTCGCGTATTCCGTCACCATTGCGGTCTCGCCAGTCGGCAGCCTCGAGGAGAGTTCGGGCTCTCTCTGGATCGTAAGGCAATGGATCGGGCAACCGACTACGCAGAAGTTGACGGCGGCTGTAGGGCCCGTCCACGATAGTTATTGTCTCCGGTAAGTTGAGCACACGCAGCAGTTCCCGGCGATCAATGGCGTGCGTAAGTGCTTGACGGACGCGGAAATCGCAGAAAAGCGGGTGATCGTTTTGCCAGTAGATAGCCCGCTGGATCCACCAAGCAGAATATGAATGGTAAACACGAAACCGCGGATCAGCGGCCAGCTTGGGAATATGAATTGGGTTAGTTTCCATAATTGCGTCTACGTTCCCGCTCAGCAGATCGTTAAG
>JADFJB010000084.1 GCA_022566355.1 candidate division KSB1 bacterium | reverse complement strand
CCTGAATCTTCTTTCCGGTTTCCAAATCCTCAAACGTTAAGGCGCCTTCGTAGGTAAACTCCAATTCTTTACGTCCGGTTAATTGAAACAAAATAACTTCATTTTTTAGCGCATGCAGTTTCCGTAACACTTCTCGGATCTCGTTACTATACTCGTACATATCACTTACGAAAATGACCAACTCCCGTTTCTGACCCGATAGAAAGATATTTTCCAGTTCATCCCAATTTGGCCAAATTCCAACAGCTTTGATTTTTTCTAATTCATGAATAAATCGATGCAAATGTTGATGGTCACCCTTTGGGGTAAGCAACGAAATTTCCTTATCATTGATCGCATAAATCCCTATGGCATCTCCCTGCAGGTGCGCCAGGTAGCCAAGCGAAGCGATCAGAAATCTTGCATAATTAAACTTGGAGATTTTACTCTCCTCGTGTAACATCGATGCACTGGCATCCAGGATAAAGCGAACCGTAATACTGTTCTCTACCTCTGATTCACGAATATAATATCGATCCGACCGGGCAAATAATTTCCAATCAACCCGGCGTACATCATCTCCCGGTTGATAGCTGCGAAACTGGTTAAACTCGAGACCTGCTCCCGGAACCGGACTCTGGTGAGCGCCGATCATAAAACCATCCACGACTGTTTTCGCCAGTAATTCAAGATTTGAAATTGCAGCCAATGTTAAGGGATCGATAAATCGGTAAGATGAAATTGGCATATAAATTTTTTTAGCTTTTCATCGAAGAGTTCGCTGAGAGTGCTGAGTTTCAGGGTTTTTTAGAACTCAACGATCTTTGCGCTCTCCGCAGTTAAGTATCATTTCAGATTTTACTTGGATTTTAACATCAAATTAACAAATATCATGTTAACAATTCCCCTCCTTTACAAGGAGGGGTTAGGGGAGGTTATTAATACAACCCTCTTAGCCATCAATATTTTCATTTAAGTTCAGGCACACCATTCGGATTTTTTCCAATACACCATCTTTTACTACCCCTCCTAACTTCCCCTTTATAAAGGGGAGGAATTAAATAGTACATCTTTATGTCAACAGAGAAAAAAAGCATGCCATACATATCCGTGTTTATAATCCTTAAATTATTCCAACGGACTCTTTGGCTCAGGCACTTTCTCCAGAAGTTCCCTGGTGATGTGATCTGAAGTAATTCGCTCTGCCTCGGCTTTAAAATTAACCAACACTCGATGACGCAGTACCGGGAAAGCCATGGATTTTATGTCATCTAAGGTTACGGAAAATCGTCCGTTTAACAAGGCTTTTGCTTTAGAGGTTAGAATAATTGCCTGGCCTGCGCGGGGTCCGGCACCCCATCTAACCCACTCCGATACTTTTTCTATGGAACTGCCGTTTGGCCGCGTCGCTCTTATCAGGCGATTCACATAAGCCAATAATGCTTCATTAATAATTACCTCCCTGGCAATTCTTTGGGCGTTCAGAATCTCATCGGCAGACATTACCGGTTGTGTTTCAACTATAATATTTCCTGTCGTAGTAGATAAAATCTGCAGCTCTTTTTCTTCAGTAGGATAACTAATCTCAATGTTTAACAGAAATCTATCCAATTGAGCTTCCGGAAGTGGATAGGTTCCGGCTTGTTCTATCGGATTTTGCGTTGCGAGCACAAAAAACGGTCGTTCCAATTCGTAAGTCTTGCCACCGTAGGTGACTTCAAATTCTTGCATGGCTTCGAGTAAAGCCGATTGCGTTTTTGGCGGCGTTCGATTAATTTCATCTGCTAAAACGATATTGGCGAAAACCGGGCCTTTGTTGAATTTAAAGAAGCGTTTGCCTGTTGCGTGGTCCTCTTCAAGAATTTCCGTGCCGATTATATCAGAAGGCATTAAGTCCGGCGTAAATTGGATGCGATGAAATGACAAGTGAACCGCATTCGCTAAGGTGCGGATCATCAAGGTTTTTGCTAGTCCCGGCACTCCTTCCAGCAAACAATGACCTCCGGATAGAAACGCGGTTAAAAGCTGTTCGATGGTATCTTCCTGACCGATTATCACCTTTTGAATTTCAGCGCGAAGAAGATTCAGTTTTTGTAAAAGTTTCTGTATATCGTCTTCGTTGAACTTTGGGGTTTCTGCTATTTTCATTGATTTGTCTCTTTTGTCTATAAACTTCTGAAGAATTAACAAAATGTCATTTCGACGTAGCCTTCAGCTGCTCTCAGGATAAACTCCGCGAGGAGAAATCTTGTTTGACAAGTTTTTTAAAGGAATCAAAAGATTTCTCGTCGTAAACTCCTCGAAATGACAACGAAATTAATATTTTTGAAATCATTGTTACATTTTCAGATTTGAAATTTGGTTATTTGTTATTTGTATTTTGTTCATTATTCATTGTTCATTTTTCATTGGTTTAAGCTGTCATTGCATAGATGACAATATTCACACCAAACTTCGTATTGTCTTCAACCAGCCAACGCTTATTGCGGAAATCATAATCCCATTCGCAACCATAATCTTTATTGCTATAAAGTACACCGATACGTCCATTTATTTCGATAGCTTTTAAATAATCATGCACCAGATCGTCGCCCCAACCGTTCAACTCGACGGAAGTTGTGGGTGGTCCTTTATCGAATTTAAAAAATGAAGTATAGATATCATGACGATCTCGTAAAAAGTCGAAAGATTAAAAGGACATACAATATATTGACATTTCACCCATGGCTTAACCACATTATATTGTGTTCACAAAAATGTTGCCGCCTTTGTTTTAACGTATTGATAAATAGTTAGTTAAGAGCATTTAGTTCTTACATTTAAGCGACAAAATACTTACCTTATCTCATTGATATTAAATAACATAAGGCAAAAAAGTGATAAAGGTCAAAAATCGCAACAATTTGTATCTCAAAGGCATGGACCCATGGGAAAATTCTCTGAGCGCTAAAAAACTCGCACGACTTAAAAAGTCCTGGGCAGAGATTTTCAAACAGCACATTCTTCCGAGGATGCCAATTACCCAGATCGCCAAATATTTTAACAAAAAAATGGGCCGGCCTACCAAAGAACTGGTTTCCATCCCGACGCTTCGGGACGTTCTGCAACAAATATTTGATTTAACCGATGATGAAACAGTCGACCAGATGGCCTTTAATCAGCAATGGCATTATGCGCTTGATGTGCTGGATCAAGATGACCAGTTCCTTTCTTTAAAAACGCTTTGGAATATGCGGCATATTTTGACGACCGACAGTCTGGCGAAAAAAGTTTTCAATGATGCAACAGATAGACTTAAGGAAGTCTATAAGGTTGATACCAGTCTCCAGCGCCTCGATTCGGTCCAATAACTAATCACAAGACTATTTGGCAACTAAAATGATGTTTGGGGGGTTGCTGTTTTGTACTTTGACCTTTTTTGAATCTAAATCATAACTATTTCTTTGTTCCGTAAAGAAGCTCTTACAATAAAGCTTCGATTTTCCCCAATTCCCCTTGCATTAAACCTGCCCTCTACATATCATTTTAAACTCATCAATTAAAATGCCTCTTCACAGTTTTTACAATTTTAAGGATTTAAACAATAATGAACCATCCAGAAGAAAAGAAAAAATCCAAAAAACCATCATTATCTACCGTCAAATATGTGTTTAAAACCATCATTTGGCCGAGAAGGAAATTATTATCGCTTGGATTGGTTTTAATCATAATCAAAAGTTTAAGCGGTTTGGTATTACCGGGCTCAAGTAAGTACCTCATTGATAATGTGATTACTGAGGGGAATACCGAGTTGTTAAAAACAATCTTGTTTGTCGCTGGTGGCGCCATTACCGTTCAAGCGTTCACTTCGTTTTTTTTAACCCGGCTTTTGAGTGTCGAAGCTCAACACCTGATTTCATTGCTGCGTTCTAAAGTACAGAGACACATCATTTATCTGCCAATCTCTTATTTTGATAATACCAAATCAGGTTCATTGGTGTCCCGCATCATGAATGACGTGGAAGGTGTGCGCAACCTGGTAGGCACCGGCCTGTTGCAATTGTTCGGCGGGGCGCTCACTTCGGTGGTTGCCTTTTTTCTGCTCCTGAATATCAACGCAGCCATGACTTTGTATGTATTGGCGCCGCTGATTCTGTTCGGTTTAATCTCATTAAAAGCGTTTTCTGTTATTCGCCCCATTTTCCGAAAACGGTGGGAGATTAGCGCCGAAGTTACCGGCCGTCTCACCGAGTCTCTCGGTGGCATCCGGGTGATTAAGGGTTTTAATGCGGAAAAACAGGAAATAAGTGTCTTTGAGAAAGGCGTTGACAGCATTTTCCAGAATATAAAAAAATCCCTTACAGCCACGAGCTTGCTTACCAGTTCGGCTACTTTGCTTCTTGGGCTGGCAAGTGTTGGGATTATGGGGTTGGGCGGTTCTATGATCCTGAAGGGCAACTTAACTATCGGGGAATTTTTCGCATTTACTCTTTACCTGGGCTTCCTGATCGCGCCAATCGTACAGATGAGTAACATCGGCAGCCAAATCACTGAAGGGTTTGCTGGTCTTGATCGCATGAAAGAAATCCTCAATACACAAAAAGAAGGGGAAGAAGCATCCCGAACACAAAATTTAGATGGTTTTGACGGCGCTATCACCTTTGAGAAGGTTTCCTTTGCCTATGAGAAAGGCAAGGAAGTCTTAAAAGATATTAGCTTTGAAGCGCCTGCCGGTACGGTTACCGCTCTTGTTGGCAGTTCCGGCTCAGGAAAAACCACCATTGCAGGATTGGCTGCATCCTTCCTGAAACCCAACCAGGGCACTGTATTTATCGATGGACACAATCTTTCAAATGTAAAACTAAACAGTTATCGCAGTCAGCTTGGAGTTGTTTTTCAAGATGATTTTTTGTATGAGGGAACCATTCGGGAAAATATCTTGTTCGCCAGGCCAGGTGCAGGCGAAGATGAGTTGCTAGAAGCAGTCAAGGCTGCTCATGTAAAGGAGTTTACCGATCGTTTCGATGATGGACTGGATACGGTGATCGGCGAACGCGGCGTGAAGCTCTCCGGCGGCCAGCGCCAGCGCGTAACCATCGCCCGCGCTTTGTTGGCAAATCCCAAAGTGCTTATCCTGGATGAAGCCACATCCAGCCTGGATACCGAAAGCGAAATCTACATCCAGGAAAGTCTTGCCAGGTTATTGAAAGGCCGGACTACTCTTGTCATTGCCCACCGTTTAAGCACGATCCGGCAAGCCGACCAGATCCTGGTAATCGAAGACGGCCAGATCGTCGAACGCGGCACCCATGATGAGCTTATCAAAAAAGAAGGGCGTTATTTCCGGCTATATACATACCAGGCGAGGATTTAGGACGTGAAACGGGAAAAGAAAAAAAGATCGCTACGAATTAGTTTTACCACAGACCTGCACAGACAAAAACATGCCACAGACTCACACTGACAAAACAAGCCGCTGACTTGCACAGACAAAAACAAGCCACTGACTTGTACAGACAAAAACGAGTTACTGATCTACACAGACTAAATCATAGAAGATGATTCAATTAGTAGTTTTGAGCAAAAATCATTAAACAAGATTCATTTCCCATGAAAGCAATGGTTTTAAACAAAATCTGTTCTCTCAACCGAAATAACACTCCCCTGGAATTAAGGAATATTCCCGTTCCGGAACCGTCTGAAAATGAAATTTTAGTAAAAATATCTACTTGTGGAGTTTGCCATACTGAATTGGATGAAATTGAAGGACGAACGGCTCCACCACATTTACCGGTGGTTTTGGGCCATCAAGTAGTAGGAACTGTAGAAAAAAAGGGGGGAAATGCCGGGTTGTTTGAACTCGGCGACAGGGTTGGGATCGCATGGATTTTTTCGGCTTGCGGAAATTGCCAGTATTGTCTTAATGGCAACGAAAATCTATGCGATGATTTTAAAGCGACTGGTAGAGATGTGAATGGCGGTTATGCTGAGTATATAACTGTACCCGAAAAGTTCGCCCATAGTATACCAGCTTTATTCTCAGATTCGGAGGCTGCACCACTTTTATGCGCCGGCGCAATTGGCTACCGTTCCCTGAAATTATGTAATCTTAAAAATGGTCAACGTTTGGGGCTTACCGGGTTTGGCGCGTCCGGGCATCTAGTATTAAAAATGATACGCTATAAATATCCGGCTACAAAGGTTTACGTATTTGCCCGGAGTGATAAAGAAAGACAATTTGCCCGGGAGCTTGGAGCCGTCTGGGCGGGCAATACTGAGGATGAATCTCCCGAAAAATTGCATTGCATCATCGATACGACACCGGTTTGGAAACCTGTTGTTGAAGCTCTTAATAATTTAAAAGCCGGAGGACGATTGGTCATCAATGCCATACGAAAAGAAGAAGTTGATAAAAAGTATTTGTTGGGCCTGGATTATCCCAAACACCTGTGGATGGAAAAAGAAATTAAAAGCGTGGCCAATGTTACTCGCAGCGATGTGAGTGAATTCCTTCAGATCGCGGCAGAAATTCCCATCAAACCCGAATACCAGGAATACGATTTGGAAGATGCCAATATTGCATTGATGGAATTAAAGGAAAGAAAGATTCGCGGAGCTAAGGTGCTGAGAGTCACATAACAGATTGAAATAAAATCAACCAATGCTATAAAGTTGCGAATCTGAAATTGAGCGAATCAACTGAATCATCATTTCAGCCAGGCTAATAAAATTATTTTAGTATTGGATTAAATCTGTTGTTACGTGGTTTTTGCTTTCCGGAATCTAGATCTAAAAATTAAGAAAAGCCCAATCAGCAAAAAAGGGATACTCAATAGTTGCCCCATATTCAACGTCATTCCCGCTTCGAAAGTAGATTGGGTTTCTTTGAAAAATTCAACAAAAATACGGAAGCCAAAAATACAAGTAAGGAAAATTCCAAATAGCATACCTGGAAAAACTGGATGAAACTTACGATAGACAGTAATCAATAATAAAAAAATACTTAAGTATGCTAAAGCTTCGTAAATTTGGGTCGGGTGCCTGGGGATCATATCAACACGAGTAAAAATAAATGCCCATGGCACATCGGTAGCTTTTCCCAGGATCTCAGAATTAAACAAATTACCCACCCGTATAAAAAATCCGGATAAAGCCACAACAATCACAACACGGTCCACAACCCAAAAGTAAGTCTGCTTAGGTTTTTTCTTCGAATATAAATAAATAGCAGTCAAAATTCCAATAGCCGCGCCATGACTCGCCAATCCACCCCGCCAGAATTTGATGATTTCAATCGGATTGCTTAAATAGTAACCGGGTTCATAGAAAAGACAATGTCCCAGCCGTGCACCTATAACAACACCAAACAAAACATAAAACAACAGTATGTCAACATCAGTCTTGGGTAATTTTTCCTTTTGGAAAATCCATTGTATAATTCGATAACCCAGGAAAAATGATGTGGCAAACAGCAATCCATACCAGCGAATGGTAAATGCACCGAATCGGAAAATTTCGGGGTCAACACTCCAGTGTATGTAGGGGGAAAGAATCATGATAAAATCACATTTTTACAAAAATCTGAATAATATCCTTGACCAATTGCATGTTTGATCATTCCAGAAGTCATTTGATATTACACCATGAAATGTATAATCTAATTCATTATTTATTATAATCTTCTAAATTTATTTGATGGAAATTAAAATGCCAACAAATGTAGCAATTGATGATAAACTGATTGAAGAAGCCCAAATTGGAATCATCGCACGAAGAAAGCTGCTGTTATAGAGGCATTACTAGAGTATATTCAAAGACGTAAGCAACTCAAAATTATTGATCTGTTTGGTTCAATTGATTATGAACCTGATTATGATTATAAGAAGCAACGGGTTAAACGATGAAAATAATAGTCGAAACAAGTATATGGTCTTTAGCATTTCGGAGAAAAAATGATTTACAGAATCCAAATGTTCGAGAGCTATATACTTACAATTTTACTATTCTTTTTATGGAAATAGATTCGTCCTGAATGACATAAGGAAACTTAATACATCCAATGTCGTCCCGTCGTGCAGGATGCTGCAGAGTGTCGTTCCCGAATGCTTTCAGAGTGTCCGGGTACTACCCCGAAATGTCATCCTCTAATGTTTTCAAGCTGTCCGAGAACCCCAAAAATGTCACCCCGAAGTGCTTACCCCCGTTAAAAACATACGGGCATAAGTTTATCGGGGTCTATTGGCCTGTGTAACAAGATTCCCGATAATCCCGCCAGGCGGGACGGGAATGACAGTTTTATAAACCAGTGATAGGTTTATGAATAGTCCAGGTACTAGTAATGATTATGAAAAAGGCAGCAGAATATTTTAATATTTGAAAAAGTGAGGGTATTCAAGGATCAAATTCGGATTATTTAATATGTGCAATTTCTAATCGATTTGACTTTTCAATTTTTACAAATGATAAAGATTTTCAAAATTTCTGACAATTATTGCCTATAAGACTTCACTCCTACCGAATTCATTAATTGCTATAAGAATATTTCTACCTCAAATCCCTCGCTTTAATGGTATAATTCCACAATTCTTTGCCATCAACATTATAATCTGTGATTTTCATCTGGCGATCTGTACGTTTTCCGGAAAATTCCAGCAATGCAAAATTTCGTTCAACTACCAAGGTCTCGGGGATGCGAAGATAATTTGCATCAGGTTTGTCCCAAATAACCGGTCCGGCCGTTAATGGAGAGATGGTTAAGTCATAGATTGGATAGGTGCCTCTTCGCTCCAGTTTTGACAATTCTGTATGATGGACATCGCCGCTAAAAAATATCACCCCAGTAATATTTTCTTGCTCAATTGCTTTTAGCAGCCGGTCCCTTTCATCTGCAAAAATAGCGTGATGTTCAAATCCCGCAACCGGGTTCAAAAATTGGCCCCCAATTGCGACGACCTTAAATGGCGCAGCACTTTTTACCAGTGCATCGATGAGCCATTCAAATTGTTGCTCTCCCAGGATGGATCGTTTTCCTGAGATTCTATTATTGGGCGTTCGGTAATAACGATTATCCAACAAGAAGAATTGTACGTCGGCCCATTGGAATTGGGTTGTAATTCCGGGCTGTCCATTCACACCAAATGATGGATTGCCCCAAAAGAGCTTGAATGCTTCTAATGTCCATTCTTTGTTCCAGAGCCCACGATCGCTGTTATTAGGTCCAAAATCATGATCGTCCCAAATCGCATAATGATGAGAAGAGCCCAACAATGGCTGCAGTTCCGGCAAAGAACGTGTGTGAGTATTGCGATAATGAATCCCGGTAATCGAGTTCCAGTCGGCCTCTCTAAGATATACATTATCGCCAAGCCACAGCATTAAATCGGGTTGTTTGGCATGTATCTGAGTGAAAATCTGGTATCCGGCTCCATAAGGTGCACCAGGCCGATCATAGGGTTCATCATTCACATAAGCGCAGCTTCCAATTACCATTTTAAAGTCAGGCGGATCGGTGCGCCATTGCCACAAAGTTTGGGTTTGGAATTTTAGAGGATAAGGTCTGTTTACTTTTTTGCCATTAATGGTTAGTTCGTAAACATATTTATTTCCTGGTTCTACCTTGTCTGCCAATAGTTTGGCAGTAAATGCAGTTCTTTTGTTAGTTTGTACTTCTTCGGTTGATAACTTATTATTGGGTCTCAATTCATCCCAATATTTGATTTGAACATTCGCTGGGGCATTGGTTTGCACCCAGAGCAAAACCTCCATCATAGTAGAATAACCAACCATTGGACCCGATTGAAGATAATTGGATTGAGCCATTAGAGGATGTACTAAACCAAGCCAAACAGCGAAAATGGTAAAGAAGCGAACGAAAAGCACGACTTTCCTCCTGGTTTTTGTGAATATACTATGTGAATTTAAATGAAAAAGACGAAGCTATAGTTTTGCCATTACCGCACGAAAAATACCAACAAAAATTAAGATTATACCAAATGTACATACTATGGATGCACCTGTTGGTATGTCAAGCAATACAGAAATGATAATTCCCATCAAGCTGGCAATGACTCCCACCGCGCTTCCAATGGCAAGCCTACTGGAATCACGATCAGAAAAAAGGACAGCTATTATGCCTGGCACAACAAGAAATGAGAAAACCAACAAAACTCCCGAAATTCTAACCGATTGGGTTACGACGATTCCGAATGAAATATAAAAGAGAAAATCCCACAATCGAACTTTTATGCCTTGCTGAAAAGCTTTTTCGGGATTTCTGGAGATTGCCAAAAATTGCTTGCGAAATTTGTAATGAAACATTCCGATGATCATATAAATGATAGAGACCCTGATGATTTCAGTCCAGGTGACAAATAAGACGCTGCCGACCAACATACCTTTTATTTTCTCAGAACCCTCTGGAGAGCGGTCCATGACAAGAATAAAGGCAGCAGCCGAGACGGCGTATACAATTCCGATGATTGCTTCCTGGGGTACTTTTTCTCTGCGGGTTCGTGTTAGTGAAAATATCGCGGCGCCAATAAATGTAAAAAGTAATCCCAATATAACAGAGGTTGTATCTCCATACTCAAATCCCATCAAAAATCCAAATGCAGCTCCTAAGGCAGCAATTTGAGCAAGCGCCAAATCGACAAAAATAACCTTTCGGTCAATGATATGAATTCCCAAATAGGCATGCATCATAGCTATGACTAAACATGCGACGATTGGTGCAGTTAATAATTCTACCATCTTGTTTGCTATTTGTTAAAAAACCTGGATATTCATTCTCATTTCGTTCTAATTACTATAATTTTCAAATGCTTTGATTAGTTCAGTTAAATTGTATTCAAACAGATTTAAATAGTTGTCCACTCCTTTAAAAGCTTCGACAGAAGGTGCAAAAGAGACTACGGTTGCACCTGTTTTACTCGCTATGGTTTTAGCCGGTTTATCATCAAAATAGGGTGAAATAATGATGACTTTAATATTTTCAGTCCTGATCCGTTTTATTACGGAAACCAGGTGCCTGGGCGTGGGTGGAATGCCAGGCTTCGGTTCGATAAAACTAACCACATCTATGTGAAATCGTTTCGTAAAATATGGCCAACTATTGTGATAGGCAATGATTTTCACGTTCTCATATGGCTTCATTCGTTCCTCCCATATTCTAATGGCAGCATCCAATCGGTCAATAAAGTTATTTAAATTCTCTTGAAAATAACCAGAATCTTCGGGTTGAATGGCAATGAGTTTATCACAAATATTCTTCGCTATTATTTTGCCGTTTTCAGGGTCTAACCAATAGTGAGGATTCCCATAAATATGAATGTCTCCCTGCGCACGTAATTCTGCGGGATTAGTATTTGGCACCTCGAGAAGATCTATATTTTGGGAGGCATTAAGATAACCGGTCCCGCCATAATATATTTTGCGATTCCTGGCTTTTTCCAAAAGAGGCGGAACCCAGCCAATTTCCAAGTCCAATCCAATGTGGATAAATAAATCAGCTTTTATCATTTTTAAAATATGGCTGGGTTTTGGGTCCACAAAATGAGGATCCTGGTATCCTTTTGCGATGGCAACCACTTCAACTTTATCACCACCAACTTGTCTGGCAATATCGGCCAAATCAGGCAGAGAGGTTACAATTTTGATTTTATCGGCAGCAAAAAGGTTAGTCGTTAGAAGAATTGTAATGATAAAAATAGATTCCATAATTTTCTTGGTTTTCATAAATGTTCCTGCTCCTATAAATAAGTTATTAGTGTAGCGTACTAAATTAGTATTGATGCGCACCATGAGCGCCAATAACAAAGACGCCTCTCAACTGGATGTCAAAAAAATCATCACCCAAATTTCCAGTGTTGTATCGACCTTGAATTTCAAATTTTTGAAACTCAGTTGCGAAAAATTGCAAGATTCCGGAATGCGCCGTTTGATTGAATTTATTTGTTTCAGGAAACTCCGAGTAATCAATCAAATAGCCGAGATACCATCTTTTAGAGAGTTGGTAGCGCAAATGGGAAAAAAGGCCAAAACTTTCAATTGTACTTCCTAACTCCTCACGACGACTTAACAGGGCTTCGGTTTGCCATTCAAATGATTTGAGTTTATTGAATTGTAATGGCTTCCATTTTAGTGTAATATCGGTTGAAAATATAGTGGTACGATCTCCCGTTTCGTTATGAGGGCCAGACATTCCGCCCAAACCGATCTCAAGGGATGTGTTATCGGATAAATCAAAAAAATTCCTCAAGTGAGCCAGGTATAGAAAATTATCGGTTTCAGCTCTCGTAAAAGATGCATTTTCGGCAGGTCCGTTTAAGATACTTAGTGTTAACTCCTGGAAAAATTTAGTGTTTGGTAACAACCAGTTCAAGGAGGCGCCTTCATCAACCAATCCCTCTCCACCGAAAAAATTCTGATACATGAGGGGCAATCCGATGAAATTATAGGCATGCGGATGGGTTTCATTGATTTTGCCAAACTTAGGACGGAATTTGCCCAGTTTTAGCTGCATTGAGTGTGGCAAAGTTAACAAAGTCAAATAAGCCTCTTCGAGCTCAGTAGAAAGGCCACCCTCTTCTTCCCCATGTAGTTCATCTTCACTTTCAGCCCCACCACCTAAATTTTCTTTATGCCTTCCGAAACCTATATAAAAATCTGCTCGTGCATATGGATCCACCGCTGCCAAAAATGCAAATTCAGCTTCACCCAAACCCAGATTAACATTTCTTTCTAACCCATCTTGATTGCTGGCATTGCTAAAAAAACTACCAATTACGCTTACATTTGGATTCATGTTCTGGAAAACCTGTTGCCTGGCTTTAAGCGTTTTATCGGAAATTTGCGGAAGTTGTTTTTCTTGTTCCTTAGTTTTGGGAGCCAGCTCAGCTTCCAGTTCTTTTAGTAATGCTTCATCCTCATCATTTGTAGAATCACTCTTAGTGATTTGTGCAAATTCATCCTGGAGTTTTTTAATCTTATCACTTAGCAGTTGGATTTCTTTCTCGAGTCGGACAATCTTATCCGATTGTTTTTCTTGGCCAAATCCTGGCGCTGCTAAAAAAACACATAAAACCACTAAAATACCGAATGATTTTTGAATTATTTCCACAAATAATTTACACATTATAATAAATCTTTCATCGTTCAAATCAACCTGGTTGTTGAACTATTAAATCTCATTGAATTTAGGAATAATGTTAATATTCCAAAAGCCACATGGGAAAAATGTAGATTAATGAATTAAGATTGAGGAGGCGCTCTATTTAAAAATAGAGGATAGTTTTGATTCGATGGAAATCTTGTGTGGCTATTTGCAAAAAGTAGCCAGTGGGATGATAGATATACAATAGCAGCTAAAAGTAATAAACCAAGCGCAGATATTAGGCTCATTTCAAGAATATAAGCCGGACAGTTTAATGGTTCATCCAAGGTAGGTGTATGATTATGCAAGAAGGGCAGGAATGCAAATAATGCAATAAACACTATTGCAGCGATTATAAGGAATATTTTTTGCAAGAAATTCATTTTAATCATCTCTTAGGTTCAAATATAAAATGCTTACCTATAAAAATTGTTCCGTTTATTGCAAAATATACACGTGCAATGATAAAACAGGAAATCGATAAAATCAATAAAAAAAGCTGAAACCAAAATTTAAATTGAAGGAATAACCTAACTCAGATTCGAAAGTTTTGTAATTAATTTAATTAAACCTGCATTATTCATGAATTGCTTACATAGGCAAAGTTTTCTTATCTGCATAAAACAAACCATTGATTCTTTTGTAGTCAAACCAGCCACAACTTTGTGCTAAATTATGTTATAAACACTGACTAAATTTCGAAGCGATGTCGCTTTGAAATTTATGATCTTCAGGTGCATAAAAATTAATTGCTTTTTGAATTAGCAATGGATAAATTCATTTCAATTTTATGTCAGAAATATCAAAAAACTGGAAACGAATCCAAGAACGAATTGCTGAAGCAGCAATAAATTCAGGTAGAAATTTTAATGAGATAAAAATTGTTGCTGTTTCCAAAACGTTTCCTGCAGAGATCATTGAAGAGGCTGTAGAAGCAGGAGTAACAATCATTGGTGAAAATCGTATCCAGGAAGCCTGGCAAAAATACCAACGTTTAGGAAACATAGCATCCTGGCATTTAATCGGTCACTTACAAACCAATAAAGTTAAACGGGCAATACAGATATTTGATGTTATCCATTCAGTGGATAGTTTACATCTTGCAGAAGAAATTAGTCGAAGATGTGAACAGAGAAATAAGGATGTGGAAATTCTTCTGGAAGTAAAGACATCAGATGAATCTACTAAATTTGGCATAAGCTCGAACCAGGCATTAGAACTTGCACGGAAAGTTGTTACTTTACCGCACCTTCGTTTAACCGGACTTATGACGATCGGGAAATTTACTTCTAATGAAAAAGAAGTACGTGAGTGCTTCCAAATGTTGCGGCAGGTCAAAGATCAAATTAACTCAAACATCAATTCACACAAACCAATTCACCATTTATCAATGGGTATGAGTCATGATTTTGAATGGGCTATCGAAGAAGGTGCAACCATAGTTCGAATTGGGACTGCGATTTTTGGGCAACGACAACCTAAACAATCAGCCTTCTAAAAATGTAGGAGGATCATTTGAAATTAACACCACTTGACATAAAGAAGCAGGAATTTAAGCGTATCATGAGGGGCTTTGATACTTTGGAAGTAGAAACCTTCTTGGAGATGGTAGCTAATGAATATGAAGCTCTTCTCAATGAAAAGGATCAATTGAAGTCCGAGGCTCTAATATTGCGTACGCAAGTAAAGGATTACCAACAGGTTGAACAAACCTTAAAAGAAACTCTGATGAATGCGCAGGAATCCATTAGCCGGACACGAGTCAATACAGAAAAAGAAGCTGGGTTAATTATCCATGAAGCCGAATTACGAGCGGAAAAAATCCTGGACCAGGCACGTAATAAGGTTGAAAAAATAAAGAACGATATAACACTTCTCCGGGTTCAAAAGGAATCGTTTATCAACCGACTAAGACACTTACTGGAATCTCAAATCGAACTGATCAAAGTATTACAAATTGATGATTCCGAACTCAAGGATGAAAGAAAGCAATCGAAAAGGAAAAAGGAAATTCCTTTACCTGTCATTCAAGAGGAATTACCGCTCACTTCAGACACACGACTTCATCAACCCGAGCCAGTTCCGACAGAACAATCTTCAGTTGAATCCCCCGCCGAAAATCCCTCAACCGAACCACATGATGATGACCAAATGGTATTTTAATCAAATTGATAAGGAGCCTCGGTATGCATAAACCTAATGCTTATATACCCTTCATATTGATTGTTTTTTTTATTGTGCTCCAGAGTTGTGCCAGCCGTACCGTTGTAATCAACTACTCCCAATTACAAGTACCCTCAGAAATCAAACTTAAACTTGAGAATGGCGAACTTGTTGAAGGAATCGCCATTAAAAAATCCAGTGAGAGTATAATATTGCAGAAAGAGATATCCGAAGAACTCGAAATTAAACGGAATTCAATAACGGAAATTAAAAAATTCGATCTGGTTCTTGATGAAAAAGGCAACCTGGTTTCTCAGAAAGAGATATTGGGTATGAAAAACAACAAATCTGCTACGATCTATACCCTTAGCGGCGGTGCCCTCAGCTTTGGTGGCAGCCTCCTTATCAGTTCTCTGGCATCAAGAGCCTCTGACAATGAATTCAACATGGCTAACCCGATTTCCATAGGCGGCGGAATTTTAGGAGCGATTTTATTTAACCGGATAGGCAATAAACGTGATTTTGAGATGGCGATTGACCGGGTAAAAGAAAGCCGTAAACAAGTAGCTGAACAGCAGATAAAGGAAGAGCGGGGCAGGTTAGATAAAATCCAACAACAAATCAAGACCGAAAAAGCAGCAAAAGCCAAATTGGAAGAAGAACGAAAGAAATTAGAAGCAGCTTTAAAGAAAAAGAAAAACGAATGACTGAGCTTCGAAACAAAATTGATGAAACTGTTTCTTTTTTAAGAAAGAAATCTGAAAGTAAACCACCGATTGGTATTATTTTGGGGACCGGTCTCGGTCGGTTAGCGAAAGCAATTGAAAAAGAGCACGAGATTTCCTACCGGGATATTCCTCATTTCCCACTTTCAACCGTTGAATTTCATGAGGGAAATTTAATTTTCGGCCGTCTTGGCGGTAAAGAGGTGGTTGCCATGCAGGGGCGCTTTCATTACTACGAAGGCTATACTATGCAGCAAATTACCTACCCGGTTCGTGTAATGAAAGCCCTTGGTGTGAATACACTGATGGTATCGAATGCTTGCGGCGGGCTTAATCCGCTTTATAAAGCAGGTGATATTATGGTCATTTGTGATCATATCAACCTGCTAGGCGACAATCCGCTCATTGGGGAAAATGATGACGAACTTGGCATTCGTTTCCCGGACATGTCCGAGCCTTACAGCCTCGAATATATCGAACGAGTTGAACAAATTGCCCTGGATGAGAAGATCAAACTACATAAAGGCGTCTATTTGGCTTTATCCGGTCCAAACCTGGAAACACGTTCCGAATATCGAATGCTGCGAAACCTTGGCGCCGATGTTGTGGGTATGTCCACTGTTCCGGAAGTGATTGTTGCGGTGCATGCCAGCTTGAAGGTACTGGGAATGTCTGTTATTACCGATGAATGTTTCCCGGATTCTTTAAAAGCTGTGGATATTCAGGAGATATTAAAGCATGCTAATGAAGCTGAACCCAAAATGACGGTAATCATGAAGCGTTTTGTGGAAACCTTTGGCAGTTGACTCTTGAATAAGAGAGGTCTTTCTTTTTTAAAGAATTGCTTCCACTATTCCAAAAGCAAAATCCTATCAATTGGAATTTTCATTTTTCTATTCATTATAAGATTTTTCCCATCTTTGTACCAAACTACACTCCTATCATCAGTGTCGTAAATTATTTTTTTCTTCAATCCTAAAATAGTATGGCCATGCCTTACGTGGATTAACTTCAATTTTTTGCCCAGGCACGGCCACGTGCTTTCATTTAGTCAAGTAAGAATTTAACAAACTACATTTGGATTCTCAATTCACCGGTAAGAACAAAGTCATGCCTTTACCCAATGAAAGTTCATCCAGATGGCCGGCAATATTACCCGCTTGGTTTTTTACGTGCAAATGTATATTAGTGGTATGATGAGTAAAAACACCATGATGTTTGTCTGAATAAAATCCGAGTATTTCGACTGTTTCATCAGCAATTGTTCCATGTAATCCCGATGCTTTGTGCTTTGCGTGTGTGTGCTCCGTATCTCCTTCTGGCCAATCGATAACATGCCACTGTGCTGATTTTACTTTACCTCGAATGAGAAAAGGATAAGGTTGATCCTGAGGAATTGAGTACTCCACCGAAGCTTTCGATATAAAAATCTCAAGATCCTTTAAGGATACGATACTCTCAGGAATATCGATTGGTTGCCAATTCGCTTGTTCTGTATACACCAGCAACGCAGCTTGATGGTCGTAAGATTGATCCAGTTTAACCATGCCGTTTTTAACAGAAGTGATAAAAGGCACCCCTGCAAAAATGAGGATTTCTCCTTTTAAATTTGCCAGTGCACCCAAGCCATATAAATTTTTAGTATTCTCCAGAGATTTCAGATCGATTTTGGCACTTATATCCGCATCAAACATCATTTTTCTCAATGCCCCAGCTACATGAACACCCTTCTTAGGTTGAGGCTGACAATTTATTGATAAACACAGCATTAAAATTATGCCTAACCGGTTTTTGATATTCATACTATTTCCTTTCAAAATAATTTAGGATCCTATTATTTCCAGATGTCATTTATTGACTAATCATGGTTACCAAGAGCGGAACTTTAAACTGAACTGACTTGGATCACAAAACATGAGACATTCTTAAACTTAATAAGTGTCTGCGGTTTTGACCGTTTACTAGCCAGTTCAAAACAACAAAATAATTGACATCGGTATTAAAACTAAGAATCAACTCAAAACGACAAATCTAAGTCGAACTTGAGTGATCAACTCAGAAATGAGCAGCTTTTGAGAAAAATAGCGGGGTTTGAAAGTTTGGTTTGATATGAAGAGAAATTTGAATGTAGTATAATGGCCGTACAGACTGATTGAGGAATTATAATATTCGTAACGAATCCTACATTTGTGTGGACCGTCTTAACATCTTGTTTAATATAGGTCTCAAGCTTTGATGAAAAATCTCCACATTTTGGATTATTATTCGCATTGGATTTATCGGTTAGGGTATTATTCTTTCCATTATTTTGTTTACAGCAACGGTGAGCTTGATTAGAGTCTACAATCTTTTGAAGTTCAACTGAACACAATTTCCCAGTAGTACAAATCAAATCGATTGTATTTGCATTCGCCCAGGTTAAAAAACAGAACAAAATCACAACAACAAGCATTTTATTTTTACGATACATAAACCAATTCTCAATCAATAATCCAGTAATGCGATTTCTAATTACGTAAGTAAAAATGTAGCGGTTTCATCGAAGAACAAAACAGCTAATGTTCCAAATTCATCGAAGACTTCGTTTCTTACCCCAATCCCATTGTCCGTATATAACCTCCGACGGCAGTTTGTGTCCGCAAATCCGTAACGCCACAATGGCCAAAGCCCGGTGATGAGCTTCATGGGCAACCATGTAACTCAGAAAAGTAGCGGGCGAGCCGTTCCAACTTTTCACCTTGCCCGAGGATTCACATTCTTCCAGAAATCGAGCGACAATTGGTTGAGAAGCCTGTAACGCTTGCTTTAATTCTTCCTTAGTTGGCTGCGCGCCTTTGGGAAAACTCTGTACATCAACTACTAACTTTGGAGCTGCATGGTTGAGCCAGCGAAGACGAACATTGTGAATGTGGGCAAACTGTGCGGCAACAGAACGGGTGCGGGGTTGTATAGCTGTCTTGTAAATAATCTTCTGCTATATTTTCGAGCAGGTAAAAGTTCGCCTCATTGCTCATTTGCCAGGCTTCAATAAGCTGGGATTCCATTAGGTTTCCTCTTGAATTAATATATCTTTTTCATCCAGGATTATTTCGATGACTCAATAAAGGGATCGAATCCACCCACCATCAACCGGGATCGAAGTACCAGTAATATAGCTCGCTCTTTCAGAAGCAAGGAATGCAACCAACGCGGCAAATTCACGCGGTTCACCGATCCGGCCCATTGGAATTTGATTTGCCCAACCATCGATTGCTTTTTCCACTGTAGTTCCTTTAGCCTTCGCAATTTGTCCCGCCAACTCCTCAACCCGACTGGTACGGGTATAACCGGGCAGCACGTTGTTTACTGTAATGCCTAAAGACGCTACTTCATTTGCCAGGGTACGGGCGAAACCTGTCACGGCTGCACGAATGCTGTTTGATAGAATCAGGTTATCTACTGGCTGCTTTACCGAAATCGATGTGACATTAAGGATTCGGCCCCATTTGCGTTCTTTCATTCCGGGTAGAACGGCTCGCGTTATGTTGAGTACACTTTCTAGATTTTGGCGAATAGCTTCTTGCCATTCCTCCTGGCTCAGACTTGCAAATACCCCAGCAGGTGGTCCGCCAGTATTGGTGACCAGAATGTCTATGCGGCCAAACTCATTAATTCCGGTTTCCACAACATGATTCACTTGTCCTGGTTCTGTAAGATTTGCCGCTATTGCAACAACTTTCACACCTGTCTTTTCGATAATTTCAGATTTGACTTTGTTGAGGTTCTCTTCACCGCGAGCACAAAGAATCAGGTTCGCTCCTTCATAGGCCAGTTCCTCTGCCACGGCGCGTCCCAAACCACGACTGGAAGCGGCGACCAATGCTACTTTTCCTTTTAAACCAAAATTCATCTGCTATAACCCTGTTGCTTTATCGTGAAAATAGCTATCTGTGCCGTCAAGCCAATCCTGTCGAGGCGGGCTAAAAACATCTACATCAAATGTATCTTCCAGGGCTTGTGCTTTGTGTACCACATTCGAAGGAAGATGTAAGACTTCACCAGATCGAACGACAATCTCCTCTGATTCATCCTCGCCGATCCAAAAGTGAAGTGCGCCATCCATGATATAGGTGATCTGCTCATTCTCATGGGAGTGTGTGGGCACAATGCTACCTTTTTTAAGATAGACCTGGGCTACCATGATGCGGTTACCCGTAACCAAACGCCGGTCGATTTGATCTGTAACTTTCTCCAATGGCATATCATCCCAGCGATAAAAGTTCACTTCAGATTGTTTACTCATTGATTCCTCCGGTTAGATGATGATCTAGCTTCAACTGATTCTACACACTTATTTACATGCTATTTCCTTATATCAAGGAAACTTTATTTCCTTTTAAGAAGGAATACAGAACATGCATTTGAATATTGCTTTCATTTTAAACTTCCAGGCGGATATTTAAAATAAACGTCTCGTTCGATATCTTTTATTTCTACTGTGATTTGAAGATTGAGCTCGGATATGGATTGGCTATAAATCTCTTTTAAAGCTTCAAGAATTTGACTACCGATCTCTTTTTTTAAGGTCTGCGGTCGTCCCTCCAAAAAGTGAATATCCAGGTTAATAAATGCATTTGAAGTTTCCCCACGACCAATATAATAGTTATCCAGTTTGAAGGCTCTGCTTTTACAATTGTCTATTTTTATGCCACCAATGTCGGCCAGAATATTATGTAATTTTACAAAAAGATCTTGAAAGCTAATCTCCTGGTCTATATTCGCTGTATATTGAAGTATTAATTGCGGCATTATGGATTAAAATTATGGATCATCATAATAATACGTACTTATTCTCAAAAAAAAAGTATTAAGACAGGATTAACAAGAATTTTAAAATGATAAATGAAAAAGGTCATTACGGTTTTTAGAACCATCATTCTTATATCAACATACATTCTGTGTTTATATTGAAATTGAAGGAATATTTTTCTTTTCTGATTTTAGGCATAGCTAACTATTAATTAACCTGCACTATTCATGAATTTTTGCCACAAAGACTCTAAGTCACTAAGAATATTAAAGTTATAAAGAAGATTACTATGAACCAATTTTCGGTCAATATAAAAAATCAATCTTTCTTAACCTTTA
>JADFJB010000083.1 GCA_022566355.1 candidate division KSB1 bacterium | reverse complement strand
GCGGATTGTCGCCATTTCATGCGATAACTGGATGAGTGATATCCACCACTGTGATGAGTACTTCATCCGTGTCTGTTCCGCCGGCACCGTCATCCACAGTTAATTCGATTTCGTGACTGTCCAAGCCAAGGGCTACGACGGAGATTGAATCGGTTGTTGGCCCTGCGATGATATCCCCGTCCTCGCGCCAGGTGTAGGTGAGGGGATCGTTGTCGGGATCGGATGAAAGTGAAGCGTTGAGGGTGACATCTGTATCTGAGGTGGAGGTGCATTCGTAGGTGGAGTCTTGGCCGGCGTTGGCAGTCGGTGGTGAGTTAGGTGAAATGAATTGGCCACGCTGGACTTTTGGTTCAAAATGAAGTTGATCAGTTTCATGGCTTTTTGCAAATGAACTTATCAAAAAGATTTCATTGTCTAAGACAGGTGTATGTTTACCATAAGCCCAAAGTGAAAATGGATAAAATCCTTGGGTAATAACAACGCGATATTGATCTTCAGATGGAGAATACTCTAATACATCATCCTGTAAAAACATAAATTGTCCATTCTCCTCTATCGCACCTCCTAGTATGTAGATTTTTCCATTATATACACCAACTGTAGCTTCGGCTCTGGGAATTGGCATTGAAGATAATTCATTCCATTGATCTGTAATTGGATCATAACAAAAGGCTCGATTTGTAATATTTCTCTGTCCCTGGTTTGGACCTGTATGGCCGCCAAAAGAATATAATTTGCCGTTAAAGGCAATCACAGCTGCTCCGTCAATTTGGATTGGATAATTTTGCCCATTACCCCATAAATCCATGCTGTAATCATAAATATCCAGCCCAGATGACATATTGGAATAATTATTATGACCACCTACAACATAAATTTTATCACCAATAGTGCCCACTCCAATGTCACGGCGTGGAGATTGCCAATTTGCTCTAAATGACCATGAATTGGAAGATGGATCGTATTCCTCAAATTCAGGTGACCATCTGCCAGCATTAGGTCCTTCTCCACCGACTTGGTATAGTTTGCCATTAAGAACTGTGGTTTCAGAGTTTCCTGCCTTCGCGCTAGGAATATTTTGGCCTGAAGACCACGTATCGCTGTCCACATCATAAATTGATAAAGCTGTGAAATTATAACCACCAAATGCATTCCCACCAGAGGGTACATAGATTTTACGTCCAATTACTTCTGAGTATGAACGACCATGTGGGGCTGTAAAAGGAGTTGCTTCCTGCCACTGAATGGTAACTTCTGATGTATCTAATGGAGGGGGTGGTGTTTGAAGTTGAATATAGTATACAGCATCTGTTGCTGGGGTATATCCCCCTGTCCTAGCCGTTGTCCCTCCTAGTATGTAAATTCTATTTTCCGAAGGTACATATTCGACACCCATCGAATTAAGAGCTATTGGCAAGTCCGGCATTACTTGAAGTGTCTCAGTGGAACAATCGAATTTAAATACATCGTCTAAATTTTGGGAGTTGTCATATCCTCCGAATACATAGATTGCATTTTCGATTGGAACTGCTGCAGCTGCTGCTCCTCCTGAAATAATAGGTAATGTTATAGGTAAAGTTGTAAAGATTTCGCTGACAGGATCAAATTTTTGAATTATGTCAAATGAAAAACTGCTGTGGTTGCCCCCAAATAGGTAAATTGCATCTCTAGATTGACAATAAGCTGCAGCCGGAGATGTATTATTTCCAGGCTGCATTGTATTAGTTAATGGATCTACAGTATTATTCGTTATATCATATTTAAGTGTAAAATTTCCACCCGAAGAACCTCTATTTCCAAATGAATAGATTGCATTTTGACTAGAAACATATTTTGAAATACCATATACAACTTGTTCGGGGGAAATATTAGAGCCAATAAGACTTATGTTTTCCGTCTGTGGATCGAAACTGTAAGCATCAAATTTGTTAAAGAAATAAATATTTCCATCGTTGTTGTTATATGCAACTTGAATAAGAGTAAGATCGGATTGTAATGCAAATGGTAAATGTGTGCTTAAAACCGAAACTTGTTCAGAATTGAGATCAACCTTTATTATTTTATCTGAATATCCAACTTGATCTTCATAGCCTCCTAAAATATAGATTGCATGCTGTGCTGGTACATATGCAGACCTTATTACACCTAAAGACATTCGAAATGGTAAATTGAAAGAGGCTTGTTGAAAAAATGGCTGAGATAATAATAGTTGTGTCGGGCACAACAAGAACATAACTATTAAAAATAGATGAAAAATCTTATTACTGTTTTTATTTGATTCCATTGGATTTGCCCTCCGTTTGTTTATTAACCTGACCTATTCATAAACCTTATAATTTTTATCCAAGAAAAGATCATTTCACCCTATTTTCATGCTTAACATTCTGCTTTTTCATATGTATGGAATTAGATCCTTACAGGATGACATAATTGGAAGTTTTAAGCTTAAAAACATGATTCATGAATTATCCAGGTTAATTATTTAATTATTAGGATTTATTGGGATTTTATTAAACAATTGATTGCATTGTATGGTGTTTGTAATTTTTTTGATGATGCTCTATTTTGTAATTGCATAACTGTTCTCAAAGACTATACCAATCTTGCTATTCTCAATAATAATTTGATATAACTCACATATAAACAAACTGTTAATAAATTGGGTGAAAATGAGGATGGTCAATTATGCGAGGAAAAACATTAGGGTATGTTTACTTTAGTAAACAGATATTGATTTGAATGTTTGGTTTTTGTAACAGTTTTGAGGGATATTAATTGTGTATCTGTGTTTTTACAAGGTAAGATGGTTTTGATTTTGGAATAAAAAAGTCAGTTTCTAAATATATTTAGTGGAAGGTAAATTGTAAACGTCGTCCCAACCCCTTTTTCACTACTCACTTCAATGAAACCTTTATGGTCATCGATAATCTTTCTAACAATAGTAAGTCCCAATCCTGTTCCTTGTTTAGTTGAAGTAACGAAGGGTTTAAATAACTGATCTTTCATATCATCAGGAATACCGATTCCAATATCCGAAACTTCAATGACGAGGTAATCATTTGGAGGTTGCTCCGAACCGCCAGGCTGTAATTGTGCGACAAAGTTAGTGGAAATGGTTAATGTACCGCCATTCGGCATGGCATTGACAGCGTTGCTGACCAGGTTTTCAATGACCGAATGGATGAGCTCCTGATCCACATGGATAACAGGAAGATCTACGCCGAGATTTTTTTGCAACTGAATATCTTTGGGTAAATCGATTGTTGAGTTGGAAAAAATCTTTTCCAGGAAGTGATTGATATTTGTCGGCTGGGAGTTGATTTTTTCAACATTGACAAATTTCATAAAATTACGGCTCAGTTTGCGTAAATCTTCTATCCGTTCAACAATACGGTTGGAGTATTTATCATATCTCTCTATTTTATCTGTATCTTCATTTCTATATTCTTTTTGCAGCCTTTGTTGCGTGAGTAAAATACTCGTTAGTGGGTTTTTAATATCATGCGCCAGGCGTTGCGCCATTTTAGCCCAGTTAACAGCATCCTTTGAGTCTAGCAATGAATTCTGGTTGAAAACGACTAGCCAATGAGGATACCTTCGACCCCTTTGACCAATCGGTTCGGCAATAAAACTAAGTTTTGAGGTACTTGCTTCAGTTGCAAGAATTGTTTCTTCCTGGCGAATAAAACCTTTGGATTTCAGGTTTAATAGATGTCTCTTTAGATTTCCAACAGTATCAGGAATTGAAGAAACTGGCATTGGTAAAGGATTATTCTTAATCGACAAAAGTTGTATGGCTGCAGAATTCGCTTTTTCGATTTGCATTTTTCGGTTGATAAAAATACAGGGTTTGTTGTTTAAAGCCAATCCAACTGTAAAACTTCGCTTCAATATAATCAGGCGATTTGTGGTTCGAACAGTCCATAAAATTATAAAAACTACCAAAGAAAAGCTCAATACTATAATCACCCATGGCCCAATTAATTGTAAAATAAAATATGGATTTCGTTCCAATGACATAAAACGAGTCATTTGATCATTCTCGTTGTAATTGACTAACAAAGGAGTGGAATTTCTGCGTGGTTGCAAATAGGAGTATTGAGCGTAATTAGGATAATTTGGAATAATTCGTAGATTACCATCTATTTCGGCTATGATTTGAAGTTTGTGATTTATAATAAACCATCGTCCTTGAATATCGAGAGCAAATTCATCCAGACCATCACCGGTTAAATCGTCTACTTTTTTTAAATCGCCAATTCCCGAAGGAAATTTTTTCTGATTTAGTAGGTTGAATTGATGATCAAGAAGTTGCAATTCCCCTGATGTATCATAAATAACAATTTCTTTATCCAAATTTTGGTCAGTTTGCAAAAGAGCAAAGTTTATCTCAGAATAAAATGGAAATTTTTTATTTGCCAACGGCTCCCCGTTTAATGGATTTACATATTCTAAACGAATATCCGGATTTTTTTCTGTCTCACCCCTTGCCTTTGCTACAAGAATGTTAATCGATCCATCGTTGTCTATGTCTGAGGCAGCAGCATAAGTTGCTGAAAATATTTCTCCATATTGCTTTTTCCAGATCTCTTTACCTTCGTGAGAAACTAAAATGACATAGGAAAGAGTATCTGCAGTATTATTGGCGGTATTGCCATTATCAGGTGCGGATGTAGCCATTAATATTTCTAGTGTTCCATTATTATCAACATCAATAATGTCAAATGAAATTAATGGTGGTCCGATTTCGTATTTCCAATTTAACTCCAATGTTTTTAGATCGTAGCAGAATACACCACGGGGTTTACCCCCAGTAGTTTCAGATAAGAAAGCAACAAGTTCTTTTTTTCCGTCGTTCTCTAAATCTGTAATCCGAATTTGATTTATCCTTCCCAACCATTCGTGCCTTTTTTTTCTTTCGAACCTGGGCTTTCCGGCAAACAAAAACCTCTCAATTAAAGTATTGCCCTCTTTATCGTAAATCGTTGCATAACAGGAATCGTTTACTTCATTCACGACGAGAATATCTTTTTTCCCATCTTCATTCCAATCAAGGAATTCCATAGCTCTAATCTCACCATCAAAATTATTCTGATCATTAGTATTATCCTCATTATTGAGTGTAATAATTGTGAACCCGCCGTCTAAATCTACCTGGTAACGAAAGTATGTGTACTGGTTATTCCCTTCCAGGTCCTCAAATATAACTCGTCCGGATTTGGAGATTTTTTCTACCATTTTATACCTAAACGGCCCATCCAGCGGCCCACGATTAAACGGCAAATATTCACACCCCAATGTGCAAATAATAAGAAAAAGATAAATAAACCAACTTCGGGTTGTACCCATATTAACTACCCCAGCTTTTTGAGGGTATATTATTTTTACAGTAAAATAAGTAGATGTTTATTTAAGGTCAAGTGTTATTTTGCTTTGGGCTGATTAATGCAAAATAATTGAGAATAAATGACCCTTCGAACCATAATCACGAAAAAGCTGTGATTAAACCTCTCAGGTTTTTAAAACCTGAGAGGTTTTTCCCTTCCTTGTTCAATTGTTCAAGGAGGGGTTAGGGGAGGTTTGACTATGCCTTTTTTTGATATTGATAAGTATTTTTGAGTGCAATCTACCTAAAACTCATCGTTAATGCTTGGTTCTTTGATCTCTTGATTAACAAATTTATTCCAAACCATTAAAACCTTTGGATCGTCATTTAAAGCTTGAAGCCGCTCGAAAACTGGTCCGGCTTCGCGCTTGAGACGGGGAAACCTGAGCGCCAGCATAGCCAGATCCCGCCAGTCAGTACCGGATTTTGGTTGTCCACGTCGCTTGTAATAAGCGATGACTTTTCGGGCTATTAATTCTTTCGGCGCTATTACCAGGATTTGTGAAATTCGTTTAGCTGGTGGTAAAGAATCTACAGTCTGCAAGTCAACTAAATGTCGATTACTAGGTTTTTTAAGTTGAAATAATCGATATCCTCGCCCTTTTCCAACTTTCAGAACCTGCACCGCAATATGAAAACGATCACATAAATATTCCCTCAGTTCTTCAGCTAATTCAGCAGCTCGAATTGACATCAAGTCCAAATTCTGTGTCATACGTGGTTCTTTTACATAGGCATTGACAGCTTGAGCTCCAAATACAACAACATCATCACGGCCGCATAAAAATTCCAACACGGCGTTTTGAATAGTCGCCAGTGGTACTTTCTCAAGCATCGCAAACTCCTGAAATGTTAAAGTGCCGGCATCGAACATGGACCTACTCCTTAATCTTCCTGAAAAATTCTAATTAAACCTCTCAGGTTTTAAAAACCTGAGAGGTTTTTCCCCTCCTTAATATTAAGGAGTGGCCAGGGGAGGTTTAACAATGCCTTTTTTGATGTTGTTAAGTTTATTTTTTATATGTCACATAATTATGTTTTTTATGTACTTAGTTTCCAAAACATTTATAGTCTTGCTCTTTGTTTCTTTGCGTCTTAACGGTGTAAATTTATGAATAATTCAAATTAAACTAAATAGTTAGCGAGTAGATTGTGTAAGAGCTTTCAGGACTACCTCAGGTGCAAATGAAGCAATTTTAAGTAAGGATTTTGCAGCGCCACTTGGCTTGCGGCGTCCTTGTTCCCATTCTTGCAAGGTTCTTATAGAAACGCCAAGCATGGCGGCAAACTTTTCTTGACTCATCTGCAACTTATCATTTCGAATGGTCTTTATATCTTCAGGCAACTCAAAGGTAAAAGAACGAAACTCTTTCACTTTACCTTCGGATATCTCTATAGCTTGCTTGGTGCTTTCGACGAGTCGGTCAAATAATTTATCGTCCATTACTTTAACCTCTCTATGAGTGATTTAAGGGTTTTGTGTTGTTTTGGAGTTAAATGTTCTTGTTTTGATTTTTTATAAACGAGAAGCAGGTATATTCTTTCATTAACTTTGAATAATAAATGATTCTAAGGCCACCACTTTTTCCTTTACCGGGGATGGCAAATCTGAGTTTTCTTGCACCACCAGTTTCTCTAAACTCAATCTTGCTGCAGTCAATGCAGCTCAAATTACCATAACCGTGGTATGTCGCCAAAAACGTTTGCTTTCAAACTCTTTATCCGATAAATTTTCTTACCAATGACCAATGACCAATGACCAATGACCAATGACCAATGACCAATGACCAATGACCAATGACCAATGACCAATGACCAATGACCAATTATCAATTCTATAGTGAGTTTAAACCGTGAACATTATCATTCTTGTTAAGCAAACACCGGATTCTACAACCAAAGTAAAGATAGGTGCAGACGGCAAAACACTGGACGCATCCGCTGTGAAATTTATTGTGAATCCATTCGACGAATATGCCATCGAAGAGGCGCTGCAAATCAAGGAAAGAATGGGCGGAGAGGTGACTGCTCTATGCCTGGGACCCGAAGGCGCTGCTACCGCACTTCGTTCCGTGTTGGCCATGGGTGTGGATAAAGCTATCCATATTGTTGCAGAAGATACAGTGTTGGATTCGCATGCTGTTTCTCTTGCACTAGCCCAAGCGCTTAAGAAAATGCCATATGATCTGATCTTAATGGGAAAACAAGCCATCGACGATTATAACGAACAAGTTGGTCCAAGACTGTCTGCACTGTTGGATGTGCCATGTATCACTTATGTAGCCAAAGCCGAAATCGAAGAGGGTAAAGTCACCGCTCATCGTGAAGTAGAGGGTGGGGTTGAAGTAGTCGAGTGTCAATTGCCCGCAATGCTGACGGTTGAAAAAGGCATTAACGAGCCTCGTTATGCATCTTTAAAAGGGATCATGATGGCTAAGAAAAAGCCGATCGAAACCCAATCTGTGGATATAGAGGAAGTAAAGCTGGTTACTCAAACAATGGCATATCCACCTGAGAGGCCGCCGGGAAAAATTGTGGGTGAAGGCATTGAAGCGGTGCCGGAGTTGGTGCGGTTGTTAAATGAAGAAGCAAAAGTGATTTAAGAAATATCTAATCTCGAATTTCTAAATTCTAAACAAATTCGAATGATTCAATAAAAAAAATAACAAACAATGGGACTATCATCAGTTCTACAAGGAGATTTGATTTAGAGGAAATATCCATTACAATTTAGGAGAGAATAATTAAATTAATGAAATCAGTAATATAATTAGTTTGGAAAATTTAGCATTTGTAAATTCGGTATTGTCTAGGATTTCGGAATTAGGATTTCGTATTTTAAGTATAAATTTCTAAATTCTAAACAAATTCGAATGATTCAATGAACATAAATAAAACACAATGGGGGCTATTATCAGTTCTTCAAAGAGATATGATTTAGAGGAAAGAACGTTACAATTTGCTAAAAAAATAATTCAATTGACGAAAGAGATTCAATTAAATTTACAGAATATTGAGATTTCAAAACAACTCATTCGATCTACTGGTTCTGTTGGAGCAAATTACATTGAAGCAAATGAAGCATTAGGCAAAAAAGATTTTATGATGAGAATTAAGATTTGCAAAAAAGAAGCTAAAGAAAGCAGATATTGGTTAAACTTATTGGAAACAAATAGTGAAATCAGTGACAAAGCCAGGCAAAACCTAATTCAAGAGTCTACAGAATTAATGAAAATATTTGGGGCAATTTTAGAAAAGAGTAAGTAATTAATTAGATTTGAGTTCATTCTAAAAAGGTGGGATACCGATTCCATCGCTCTCATAAGTATTTGTTTTTATGTAACATTGCTTTTGGAAAAAGCGATTGCATCGGTTTTTAGAGTAGACTCAGATTTGAAAATTAATATTTATAATTTCGGTATTGTTTAGGATTTCGAAATTCGGATTTCTTGTTTCAGTGTTTAAATTTTGGAGGTTAAATGTCAGGTTCAGTACTAGCTGTTCTAGAACAACGTGATGGGAAATATCGGAAATCTGCATATGAGGTTGCGACTGCTGCTGTAGAATTAGGTGATAAATCGGGGAGGGATTCCCTTGGGTTAGTGATCGGATCTGATTGTCCGGAAGATGCATTTAGTGTTGGTGAATATGGACTGAAGAAGGTTTTTGCAGCCGAAAATGATGTATGTTCCCACTATATTCCGGAAGCTTACACCCAAGCAGTTTTAGCAGCTATTGAAACCGCGAAGCCGGAAATTGTGTTGTTTTCTGCCACGTCTATCGGAAAGGATTTGGCGCCAAGAGTTGCAGCTAAATTATCAGTCGGATTAGCGACCGATTGCACTGCCGTGGATATTGTTGATGGCAAACTCCAAGCCGAACGGCCGGTTTATGCCGGAAAAGCTTTTGTAACGGTTGGATTTAATGCTTCGCCACAATTGGCTTCTCTGCGTCCAAACATATTCACTCCCAAAAAAACCAATCCTGGTACTGCGGCAGAAGTTGAAAAATTAGATTTTGATCCTGGTGAGATTAGGACTATATTCAAAGAATTCAAAAAGACCGGTGGCGAAAAAGTGGAATTGTCTGAAGCTGATGTAATCGTTTCGGGTGGGCGTGGACTCAAGGGGCCAGAAAACTTTCATCTTGTCGAAGAGTTGGCGGAAGCTTTAGGCGCTGCGGTGGGATCTTCACGAGCCGTCGTCGATGCCGGATGGCGTCCCCATTCAGAACAAGTTGGTCAAACCGGAAAAACGGTTTCACCGAACTTGTATGTTGCGGTAGGTATCTCAGGCGCTATTCAACATTTGGCAGGTATGTCTTCTTCAAAAGTGATTGTAGCGATCAACAAAGACAAAGATGCTCCGATATTTTCTAAAGCAGATTATGGCATTGTTGGCGATGCTTTTGCGATCGTGCCGAAATTAACGGAAGAAATCAAAAAATTAAAATCAAATTAGGAAAACCTATTGTGAAAAGTTTATTCATTTTATTTATATCTATTTTTTGGGGATGTGCATCTACCCAAAATGCCGTTCAACAGAATGAGCAACAAGATAAGAATGATACCGGCATTGTCGAAGATTTTGATCCGGCCACTTTGGGAGATATTGAATATGTTGTCGAGCCAAAATTTGGTAAAGAACAAAAAGCCTCTGGAGCCGAGCGTTATCTGAATCCCGGGGAAAATAACCAGAATCCTTCTGTTGAAGAAGAAATCATAAAAGTACCAGGATTCAGGATTCAGGTCGGATCAATGACCAATCAGGAAGATGCCTCAGAAATTGTGCGAGAGGCGATGCTACAGTTTGAAGATGCGAATGTCTATTTGGAATTTGAAACTCCATATTATAAAATTAGAGTAGGTGATTTCGAGCATCGCCACGACGCTGAAGCTCTGCAAAAAAAGGCAGTAAGTCTAGGATATGGTGATGCCTGGATTATTCGAACAATAATCGAAAAAAAAAGTAAATCTCCTTAGGTATTCCACAAAAATCTTACCTTATAAAAGTCTAGGTTCAAAGTAATTTATCTGTGATTAAGTTTATATCAGCAGGTAACAAAGCAATTTTTACTTGGTCTGGGGTAAATTTTATATTACATTTAGAATTTGGAAAAATTGCGGAGGTTTAATGTCGGGACACAGCAAATGGAGTTCAATTAAGCATAAAAAGGCTAAAACAGATGCTGTGCGGGGAAAAATTTTTACGCGTCTTATCAAAGAAATTACCATCTCCGCAAAGATTGGTGGAGGTGATGAAGCAGCAAATTCACGTTTGCGGACTGCCATTGCCTCAGCCCGCGGTGCAAATATGCCGCAAGCCAATGTAGAAAAAGCCATCAAGCGTGGAACCGGTGAATTGCCTGGAGTGGTTTACGAGGAAGCAACTTACGAGGGCTATGGGCCTGGCGGTGCTGCATTATTTATTCAAATTTTAACCGACAACAAAAACCGAACAGTTGCAGAACTAAGACATCTTCTTGGTAAATATCATGGTAACCTTGGAGAATCCGGGAGTGTTGCATGGATTTTCGAAAAAAAGGGTATTATTCAAGTTTCGGCGGAAAGTTTACAAGAAGATGAGGTCTTAATGGCAGCGTTAGATGGCGGCGCGGAAGATATAAAAAATGAAGATAATTATTTTGAAATCATAACCTCCCCGGATCGTCTTGAAGAAACCGAAAAAGCTTTGGAAGCAGCCTCATTCCCTGTTGAATCCGCCGAGATTACATTGTATCCGCAAAATTTCGTCAAGATTGAAGGTAATCAAGCTGGGCAGATGCTCAAATTGATGGATGCCTTGGATGATCATGAGGATGTGCAAAATGTTTATTCAAATTTCGATATCGATGAAAAATATATAGAAGAACTGGAACAAACCTGATTAGCCCAGTCCATGTTTTTCATGTTTTTATTAATAATAATACCTTGGGAGTTAAACTTTGATAGTGTTGGGTATAGATCCAAGTCTTTCCTCGACTGGTTTCGCTTTGGTTCAATTTCATAAGAATCAATATTTCTCACTTAATTTAGGTGAGATTAAAACGAAAACTACACAGAAATTATCTGAGCGTTTAGCAATTATTTTTCAAAAAGTTGTTGAACTGATAAAAGAGTATGCGCCCGATGAAGTTGCAGTTGAAGAAGTATTTTACGCTGCAAATCCGAAAATCGCTTTGTTGATGGGACATGCCAGGGGTGCAGCTTTAGTGGCAGCTGCAAAGGACAATTTACCGGTTTCGGAATATAGCCCAAGAGAAATCAAAATGGCAGTTACTGGTTATGGCAACGCATCCAAAGAGCAGGTAAAAAAAATGGTATGCACCCAAATTCATTTGGAGTCGGATTCATTTGGTTATGATATATCTGATGCATTAGCAGTCGTAATTTGCCATTGTCACCGATCTAACAGGAAGAATTAGTATTATTATGTTTGCCTATATCCAGGGAAAATTGACTGTTAAAAATCCGACCAAAGTAGTTCTTGATGTGAATGGCGTCGGCTACGAGTTTGATATTCCCATATCCACCTATGAAAGCATCGGCCAACTCCATGAGCAGGTAAAGTTATTGACCTATGTTCATGTCCGTGAAGATATTTTGCAGCTTTATGGTTTTAGCGATGAGAAGCAGAAAAGCCTGTTTTTGAAATTGATTTCCGTATCAGGAGTAGGTCCGAAACTAGCGCAAGGGATTTTGTCAAAAATTTCAGTTGATAATTTTACACAAGCAATGATCACACAAAATCATGCATTGTTAACCCAGGTGCCTGGGGTTGGAAATAAAATGGCTCAACGACTGGTAACTGAATTGCGGGATAAATTTTCGAAAGCAAAGGATGCCGGTATTTCATTTAAAAGTGATAGTGAATTGAAATTGGGAGAGAAAGCCGCTGCGGCTTTGGTTTCGTTAGGCTATCGAGAGATTGAAGCATCAAAAATGGTAGGTTCGGTTCTTAATTCAAATGGAGACGAACTATCTCTCGAAAATGTGGTGAAGTTGGCTTTGCAAAAAACTAAGTGAGTAGAAGCATGAAAAAAGACTGGTTACATTTTAAAAAAGCAATTGGAAGATACCAGGATTTAGCTGACCTTGAAAACCTAGAATAGATTAACAAATGACAGAAAATATCACTAAAGAAAAACACCGTGAATCCACAACATCTCCCGAGAGGCAATTAGGAGAGTTAGAGTTTGACTTGTCTCTTCGACCAGGCCGATTCTCCGAATTTGTGGGTCAAAAAAAGATGAAAGAAAACCTCTCAGTGTTTATTGAAGCGGCCAAAGCACGTGGTGAATCACTGGATCATGTGTTATTTTATGGTCCTCCGGGTTTGGGCAAAACTACTTTAGCGCATATCATGGCCAGAGAAATGGAAGTGGACATTAAATTAACCTCAGGTCCGGCATTGGAAAAAGCAGGTGATTTAGCGGGTATTCTTACCAATTTAAATGAACGAGATGTGTTTTTTATTGATGAAATCCATCGCTTAAATCCGGTCGTGGAAGAATACATGTACTCGGCGATGGAGGATTTTCGGTTAGATATCGTAATCGACAGGGGAGCAAATGCCAGAAATTTACAGCTTTCTCTGCCTCATTTTACATTGGTCGGTGCAACTACCCGAGCGGGTTTGTTGACTTCACCTTTACGCGATCGATTTGGAGTCGTCAATCGCTTGGATTATTATCCTCCGGATGATCTTTGTTTAATTGTCAAACGATCTGCTAAGATATTGAAAGTGGAAATGGATGAAGAAAGTGCAGTGGAAATTTCACGACGGGCAAGAGGAACTCCCCGTATTGCAAATCGACTTTTGCGACGTATTCGGGATTTTGCGCAAATTGAAGGGAATGGTTCCATCACAGAAGAGATCACTCAATCTTCACTTGAAAGATTGGATGTGGATGAAAAAGGGCTTGACGAAATGGACAAACGTATTTTAACCATATTGATTGAAAAATTTGATGGAGGTCCTGTAGGAATTAATTCATTGGCCGTTTCGGTTGGTGAAGAAAGTGATACGATAGAGGAAATTTATGAACCATTCCTTATAAAGGAAGGACTTTTAAAAAGGACATCGAGAGGAAGGGAGGTTACAGCTCTAGGATATAAACATTTCGGCCTGGATCAAGGGCGTTCATTACAAACAAGCTTATTTTAATTATAGTCGTTTTTCGAACTGGAGTAAGAATATGAAGTTATCAGAATTTACCTATAATTTACCTGAAGAATTAATTTCACAATATCCAACCAAGAAAAGGGATGAATCTCGATTACTGGTTATCAATCGTGAAGAGCAAACAATTTCACATTACCACTTTAAAAATATTATTGAATATTTAAAAGCAGGTGATTGTTTAGTTATTAATGAAACCAAAGTGTTTCCAGCTCGATTGATGGGTACAAAAGAAAAGACAGATGCAGAAGTGGAAATATTTCTCCTTCGCGAATTGGAAAGTAGTTTGTGGGAGGTGTTGGTAAGACCAGCAAGAAAAGTGAGGGTAGGGAATCGACTGCACTTAACAGATGATTTGTTTTGTGATGTAATTGACAATACTGTTTCCGGAGGCAGGGTTGTTCGGTTTAATTATAATGGTAATTTTTTCTCAATTGTTGAGAAAATGGGCAAATCGCCTTTACCACCTTATATTAAAAGAGAACCGGAAGCGTTAGACAAAGAAAGGTATCAAACAGTATATGCATCGGTTCGTGGAGCAGTTGCTGCCCCAACTGCTGGTCTTCATTTTACGGAAAAATTACTGGAGAAGATTAAAAAGAAAGGTATTAAGATTGTACCAATTGTACTTCATGTCGGGCTGGGTAGCTTCAGACCCGTCCAGGTTGAAGATTTGTCTAGACATAAAATGGATTCCGAATATTTTCAAGTTTATGAAGATTCTGCTCGTATCATTAACGAGACCAAAGCCAATGGAGGCAAGATCATTTCTGTGGGAACCACAACAACTCGTGCATTGGAAACAGCTGTAACATCTGATTGCCAGGTTAAATCCGAAAAAGGTTGGACAGATAAATTCATTTTTCCAACATACAATTTTAAAATTGTTGATTCTTTGATAACAAATTTCCATTTACCCGGTTCTACATTACTCATGCTGGTCATTGCATTTGCAGGAAAAGAAATGATTTTTGAAGCATACGCCAAGGCTATGGAAGAAAAATATCGATTCTACAGTTATGGCGATGCAATGATTATTATTTAAACGATTTTAAGATACCAGTATTGAAAGTTTCTGCTGTGATTCCGGCCGCAGGCAGTGGCCGGAGAATGCAAAACAATATAGCTAAACAATTTATTCGAATCGGCGCTAAGCCGATTCTTTTTTATACCTTATTTCAATTCGAGAATTGTGAAATAGTTGATGATATTGTTCTAGTAGTAAAAGAAGAAGAAATCCAATTTACACGAGAAGAAATTGTTAATGAATTTGGCGTTCGTAAGGTGAAACACATAGTAGCTGGCGGGCTGGAACGTCAATCGTCTGTTTTCGCAGGATTACAATCCCTGGTAAACAGCACGGATTATGTGATCATTCATGACGGTGTTAGGCCATTTATTCCAGTAGATTTAATCGAGGATTCTGTTAGACTTTGTGTAAATCATGGAGCAGTAATTACAGCAATACCTATATCATCGACCGTAAAACTTGTGGATGATCATGAAGTTAAGGAAACGATTGATCGCAGCAATTTATGGAATGTCCAGACACCACAGGTTTTTGACTTTCAATTGATTTATTCAGCCTACAAAAAGGCATTTGAAGATGGTTTTTTTGCTACCGATGATTCAATGATCGTTGAAAGGCAGAACATATCCGTTAAGGTAATTGAAGGATCGAAGCAGAATATTAAAATAACCACACAGGAAGATTTAGATTTTGCACGTTATTTACTGGAGAAAAAACAATGACACGGGTTGGGATTGGCTATGATGTCCACAGATTGGTTTATGGCCGGCCATTAATTTTGGGCGGCGTGATTATTCCTTTTGAAAAAGGATTGGAAGGCCATTCTGATGCGGATGTTTTAAGTCACGCAATTTCAGACGCATTGTTAGGAGCGGCAGCATTAGGTGATATAGGTCAACATTTTCCCAATACAGATCCTGAGTGGAAGGACATTTCGAGCCTGTTATTATTGGAAAATGTGAATGATAAACTGGCCCAAATAGGATTTGGTATTATTAATATAGATGCAGTACTTATAGCCGAACAGCCAAAGATTAGTGATTTGATTCCGGAAATGTGTGCAAAAATAGCGAATGCACTGGATGTTTCATCATCAATAATTTCCATAAAAGCCACGACCAATGAGAAGCTTGGTTTTATTGGAGAAGGAAAAGGTATTGCCGCCCAATCTGTTGCCATGGTGAAGACACTGAATATTGGCAGAGATTCGTAAAAGCGACGAACCAAATTTTATATGAGAAACTTCAAGTTTCTTGAAAGTTAATAATTTTTTGAGATTTAAAATAAAACCAATGTCAGAACTATCACAGAATCATATTAATATTCGGGTGCGGTTTGCACCCAGCCCGACTGGCTATTTGCATGTGGGTAATGCCCGTACTGCAATTTTAAATTGGCTCTTTGCCAGGCATTGCGGTGGTAGTTTTATTCTTCGGGTAGAGGATACCGACATGGATCGATCTACCACAGAATATTATAAAGAACTTCTAGATGACCTGAAATGGCTTGGACTCGATTGGGATGAAGGACCTGATGTTGGGGGTGATTTCGGACCATACAAACAATCGGATCGGTTACAGATTTATCAAGATTATGCAAATAAATTATTGGCGCAGGGGAATGCCTTTAAATGCTATTGTACGGCTGAAGAAATTAAGGAAAAATCAGAATTGGCAATTTCTAAAGGCGAGAGTGTAAATTACGATGGTACCTGTTATCAATTATCTCAAGAACAAATTCGCCAGTTTGAATCACAAGGACGTAAACCGGTCATCCGTTTTAGAGTCCCTTCTGAAGAAATAAGCTTTTCCGATATTGTAAGAGGAACTATTACTTTTGATGGAGATAACATCAGTGATTTTGTAATTCTTCGAGCGGTTGGAATTGCAACTTATAATTTCGCCGCAGCGGTTGATGATACATTGATGTCAATCTCACATATCGTCCGGGGTGAAGACCATCTTTCCAATACACCAAAGCAGATATTAATCCACAATGCCCTGGGGCACACTTCCCCCAATTTTGTTCATATTCCAATGATTTTGGGATCTGATCGGTCGAAGTTGTCGAAACGTCATGGTGACAATCAAGTTAGACAATATCGTGAGAAAGGTTATTTTCCTGAAGCCCTGGTGAATTTTCTGAGCTTATTAAGTTGGTCGTCGCCGACTGGCGATGAGTTGCTTTCGATGAAACGGCTCGTTGAAGAGTTCACCCTGGAAAGATTATCAAAATCCGCAGCTATTTTTGATTTGGAGAAATTTAACTGGATGAACGGATGGTACCTGCGGAATATAGAATTCGATAAAATAACGAATATGGCGATCCCCTTTCTTGAAAAGGAAGGCTATGATATTTCAGACGAAACATTTGCCAAAAAATGTATTGGCGCAGTCATCACCAGGGCAGATTATCTACAAGAATTAGCAACGAGATGTTCAATATTTTTCCAGGATGAGGTAATGTTTGAGAACGACACTTTGATGAAATCAGAGTCTTCAAAAAAAATCTTTGCCGAGTTTTTAAATGAAACAAAAAATATTACAGATTGGCGTGGCGAAACTTTTAAGCAAATCATGAAAACAATTCAGCAAAAAACAGGAGTGAAAGGAAAGGATTTGTGGATGCCTTTTCGTATGGCATTAACCGGACTTGAGCATGGGTTGGAGTTACCAAATGTTGTTGAATTACTGGGGTTAGAAAAAAGTAAACAATTCATACAAAAAGCGATCAATACATAAAAAATGGCAATTCATTTATACAATACCTTATCCGGGGAAAAAGAAAAATTTGAACCATTACAAGCTGGTAAAGTTTCGTTTTATGTCTGTGGTCCTACGGTTTATGATTATTTCCATATCGGAAATGCCCGCCCGTTTATCATCTATGATGTTTTCCGCAGGTTCCTTCAATATCGTGGTTATGATGTTAAGTATGTGGTTAATATCACAGATGTGGATGACAAAATCATTCAACGATCTATAAAAGAAAATCGGACTGCAAAAGAAGTAGCTGATGAGTTCACAAAAGCCTATTTCGATGATCTGGATCAATTGCTTGTGAAACTACCTGATGTTTCACCAAAGGCAACTGAACATTTAGATGATATGATAACTTTAGTTCAGGAACTTGTGGCTAAAGGGATTGCCTATGTTCTGGATGGTGATGTTTACTACAGTATCGAAAAATTTCAATCCTACGGAAAATTAAGCGGGAAGAATATTGAAGATTTACAAGCCGGTTCTAGAGTGGAAATAGACGAAAGGAAAGAAAATCCACTTGATTTTGCTCTTTGGAAAGCTGCCAAGCCAGATGAACCTGCTTGGGATAGTCCCTGGGGTAAAGGCCGTCCTGGTTGGCATTTGGAATGCTCAGCCATGTCGATGAAATATCTTAGCAAAGATTTTGATATTCATGCAGGTGGAGAAGATTTAATTTTTCCACATCATGAAAATGAAATTGCTCAAAGCTGTGGAAGTGGAAATGTAAAATTTGCTAAGTATTGGCTGCACAATGGTTTTTTGAATATTCGCGATAAAAAAATGTCAAAATCCATCGGCAATGTTTTGATTGTTCGAGATATTTTAAAATCCTATAAACCACAAGTATTACGTCTTTTCTTTCTTCAGAAACATTACCGCAGCCCTATTAATTATTCTGAAGAAATCCTGGAAGATGCACAGCGTGGATGGGAAAGATTACAGAATCTATTCGATAATTTGAACAGTATAGAAATTGATTCGAATTCATTACAATTAAAATCTCTTACAAATAAAGAAAAAGAATTCAAAAATTTCCAGGAGCGGATTAAACAAGAATATATATCGGCAATGGAGGATGATTTTAATACTGCCCTTGCTATTGGTAAGGTTTTCGAGTTAGTAAAAGAATGTAATATAATCATTACCAGGGGTAATCTAACAGAAAATCAAAAGCTGTTATTGGTAAACGTAAAAGAATTTATTGTGGAAGTGGATGAAATTTTATCCATATTGGACAATGATGAACATGATTCTAGTGGGGAGGAAGAATTATCCAAGGTATTGGACTTATTAGTCGGAATACGAAGTGAATTGAGAAAAAATAAGCTTTGGGACTTAAGCGATAAAATACGCGAGGAACTTGCTAGCATTGGTTATGTGATAGAAGACCAACCCGAAAAAAGTATTTGGAAGAAAGAAAAAACCTAAAAATTCACTTGACATCCCATTTCTATTTATTATATTTTTAGGTTCCTTTGGACATGAGTCTAAATGGAAAGGAATGCCTACCAGATTTTATACTAATATTGAGGTTACTGTTAGGCAGAAGTATGGTTCTTTGAAAATTTTAAAACAAATTCATTACCAAGTTAAGTTAGTCGCCGATGTAGCTCAGCTGGTAGAGCAGCTGATTTGTAATCAGCCGGTCGGAGGTTCGAGTCCTCTCATCGGCTCAATTCAAGCCGAATGCTTCGTTGCTTGTCTTTTTTCATAAGTATTGCATTCGGCTGGTTAATTTTTAAAATGAAAATTTGTTGGAGAGGTTCCCGAGCGGTCAAAGGGGGCAGACTGTAAATCTGCTGGCGAAGCCTTCGAAGGTTCGAATCCTTCCCTCTCCACAATTTTTAAAAAAAGCGGGAGTAACTCAGTTGGTAGAGTTGCAGCCTTCCAAGCTGTATGTCGCGGGTTCGAACCCCGTCTCCCGCTCTTATATGTAAACTCACTAAATTATGCGGATAAAAAAAGAGCTCGTCGAGCGCATGTCAAAGCAAATGGTGAAATCTCTCATTGCAGGTGATTTTATCGTCTGGGAAGACCGGCCTGAAAAATTGGAAGCCATCATTTCGGCAATCATCACGGAAGACCTGCTGGTGGAAGACCGGCTGAATGACGAGGTCAAAACTTTATTGGAAGCACGGACCAAAGATTATGAACGCGATATGATGGATTTTGGCCGGGTCTTTCAAATGGTCAAGTCCAAACTGGTCCGGGAACGCGGACTCGTCCTCTAACTAAAAAAGCAAATGAAACTGAGCCGAGACAAAATAAACCATATCAGCAGTCTGATCGCGAACGATTTTAAAAATCGTGAGGAGATGGATTACAAGGTGGACCTGAACGACGTAAGATTGGAAGTGACCCGGGCGATGACGCAAGAATTAAAACGCGATGATCAGGCCGATGCGGAAGCCCGCAAAATCATCACCTCCTACAAGGAAAAAAAATTGCGGGAAGGCACTCCCGAATGGGACATCATGTACCAGAAACATTACGAAGAATCCCTGCACAGGTTGGGTATCTCCTAGCCCTGCCTACTCCCCGCCAAGGTCCTGCTCGGCGCACCTGGCAACCGTGTCGTAAACAACTTTAATCGGCAATCCCTTCAATTTGGCGATCTTCCGGCAGTCCTCGTATTCCGGCGAAAAATGGATCCGATTGCCATCCAGTCTGCCTACTTTCACGGTCACCTTGCCGTAAGGGGTTTTGACCTGGCGTTGCTCCCGTTCCAATACCAGGCGGTCCATCTCACAGCTCCGGACACCATAGGTCGAGGTTTCGGTCAATAAAATGCGCTCGGCCTCTTCTCTTCGATCCGGAGGAACCAAGGCCGACAATTTCACGGCGGGCCGGTTTTTCTTCATGATGATGGGAGTGAAAAACACGTCCAGCGCGCCAGCAGAAAACAAGATCGCCATGACATGCTCATAAAACTCTGGGTTCATGTCATCAATGTTGGTTTCAATCAGAGTCCCGCGTTCCCCAGCCCGGCCCGCTCCTTCCCCCAGAATAATACGCAACAAATTAGGCTGGGTTTTGACGATATGGGTTCCCGCACCGTACCCGGTTTTTTGAATCGTCATGAGGGGCAGGGATTGAAATTTTTCTGCCCAAAACCCGATCATGGCCACACCGGTGGGCGTGGCTAATTCTTTAGGGACTCCGCTGGAATAACACGGAATACCTTTTAAAAGCTCCAAAGTAGCGGGAGCCGGAACCGGTAAAATGCCATGGTCGCAGGCCACCGTGCCCTCTCCCGTGTTGATCGGCGAAGCCAGAACCCGGTCCACCCTCAACAGTTCCAAGGCCAACACACCGCCCACCACGTCGATGATGGAATCGACCGCGCCAACTTCGTGAAAGTGAACTTTGTCAATGCGAATCCGGTGCACCCGGGCTTCTGCCCGCGCTATGCGCTCGAATATTGCCAGCGATCGCGCCATGACCTGTTTGGGAAGTTTGGAACCTTGAACGATCTTTTGAATGTCTCGGATATTTCTGGAATGGGTGTGTGCTGATGGATTGACCCCCACATCAAACTTGGTGCCTCCCACAGCCCCGCGTTTCACGCGGCGGGTTTTTAGATGATAACCTTTCAGCAGCAGGGTCTTCAGGCCTTTTTGAATGGCTTTGAAATCCACTCCCAAATCTATCAGGGCACCCAGAATCATGTCGCCACTAATTCCGGATCGGCAATCAAAATAAGCGATTTTCATTTGGAATCCTGCCCGTTGGAAGGAGCTTAAAATCGTGCAAACAGCTTGCCGAAGATACCACGTTTTGGGGAATGGCCGTTGCTCGATTCTGCAACTTTTTCGGGGATCTTTTTATGTTGCTGGTCGATGAACAGTTGCAGAAGCATGTGGCAGGACTGACATCCTCCTCCGGCACCGCAGACATCAGTTATATGTTCGATCTCAGTCAGGTTTCGAGATTTTATGTAACCCTTGATGGTCACATCCGAGACCTGAAAACATTGACAGATGATTTCTTCTTCCGGGGCTTCGCTCATAGACACAATGGGATAGAGACAGACTATTTTTGAGAATAATTCTCATTATAAAAAAATCCATGGCATCTGTCAACGGACAAC
>JADFJB010000082.1 GCA_022566355.1 candidate division KSB1 bacterium | reverse complement strand
GATCTATTTCTCCTTCTTTAAAATGATAATAATCAATTTTGCTTAAATCTTCATCTGTTAATTTTTGTAATAATTCTCCTGATTTCTTTCCCTGGACGGCAAGAAGGGTCGTCTGATCACTAACATTCTCCATTTGAACAGAACCGGGTTTATGTTGCTGTAACCAATTCCAATCTTTGTCAAGATTTGAAGCATTCACTACCATCATATAATAATCGGGCAATCTATAAAGCAGCAAATCGTCTACGATGCCTCCGTCTTCAAAACACATTGCAGAGTATTGTGCCTGACCGATTGCCAGTTTAAAAACATTATTGATGGTAACGTTTTGCAAAAAAGACTCGGCATCCGCGCCCCGAACAATGAATTCACCCATGTGGGAAACATCAAACATTCCCACTGAGGTGCGGACCCTGCGATGTTCTTTTAATATTCCACCATATTGAATTGGCATCATGTAACCGGCAAACTCAACGATTTTAGCGCCAAGTTTCGTGTGTTCATCGTATAATACTGTCTTATTTGCCATACGGATTTCCTCGATTCAATGATTATAGAATTTTTTTCAAACTAGTCTCGATTCGCTCTAATGCCCGGTTGATATTATCAACAGAATTTGCATAAGAGAACCTCAAATAGCCTTCTCCGTATTTTCCAAATGCGGTCCCGGAAAGGACAGCAACACCCCCATCGTCCAAGAAATGGTTAGCCAATTCTTTAGCACTTTTTCCTGTTCGTTCAACAAGCTGTTTTACATTGGGGAACACATAAAATGCACCTTTCGGCGTTAAGCAGGTAATACCATCAATTGAATTTAACCCATCGACTATAACACCTCGACGGTGTTCAAATTCCCGAACCATTGCTTGGGGTTCTTCCTGTGAACCGGTCAAAGCTGCCAGACCGCCAAATTGAACAAAACTGTTGGGACACGAATTACTATTGATCTGCAGTTTTGTAACTTGTTCAGCCAATTGTTCCTGCATTACACCATAACCCAAGCGCCATCCTGTCATAGAATAGGTTTTTGAAAAACCATGGAGGATAATTGTTCGTTCTTGCATTCCTGGAAACGAAGCAATACTCTCATGCTTTTCATCATCATAAGTGATGAATTCATAAATTTCATCTGAAAGAATTGTGATATCCGTATCTCTGACCAAATCAGCGATTCCCTTTAAATCATCACCAGAAATCATTCCGCCCGTTGGATTAGCCGGCGAATTTAAGATAATCATTTTGGTTTTTGGCGTAACCAATTGTTTTAAATCAATCAGATCAAACCCAAATTCTTTCTCTTCTTTTAATGGCAACGGAATAGACTTGGCGCCGACAAAATCAATTACCGATTCATAAATCGGAAACCCGGGATTCGGATAAATCACTTCATCTCCTGAGTTTACAAGAGCCAGGACACAAAAAAACATGATCGGTTTCGCACCTGGAGTAACCACAACCTGCTCCGGTTTAACGTGGATATTGCGTGTATCTCCGATCGTTTTCACAATTTGTTTTCTTAATTCCAGCATTCCGCTTGCAGGTCCATAGTGCGTGTACCCCTCACTGATGGCTTTTGTGGCTGCATTGCAAATATGAGATGGTGTATCAAAATCCGGTTCACCAACTTCCAAATGAATAATATCTCGCCCTTCAGCTTCTAACGCCTTCGCTTTTGCAAGCACTTCAAAAGCTGTTTCAGTACCTAGTCTTTCCATCCTTTGTGCAAGCTTCATGTTGGCTTCTCCTGTTTAGTTTTGATAGCTAATAATGAGATCGAATAATTATTATACTAACCACCAATTTTTAGACTTGCTGTTCTGAGGTTGACTTAGATTATCCTTAAAAACATATGGTAAATCTTTAGAAAATAAAATAATAAGCTTTCATATTCAAGCGGAATTTAAGACATTTCAAGCTCTTCCAAATCCAAAGTCAAAATTCTGTGTTGCATCGACATATTGATTTGAATACATTGATTTTAAAAAATCCATTACCAGAAAAAAATAAAATAAATGATTAAAGATAAAATCCAATCACGTGACGAACTTGCTGAATTGAGTCAAGACTGGCGGGAGAGTGGACAAACTATAGGTTTTACATCAGGCGCATTCGATCTGTTACATACCGGTCATGTTGAATTCCTTGAAAAATCGAAGTCACATTGTGATATTTTAATTGTCGGGATCAATAGTGATTCTTCCATCAGGCGCTATAAGGGTAACCACAGACCCATTGTGCCCCAGGAACAAAGAGCAAGATTAGTCGCTGCATTAGAAATGGTCAACTATGTCTTCGTTTTCAACGAGCGAAGAAATAAAGCAAATATTGAAGCCCTAAAACCACATCTATATATCAAAGCAGGAGATTATTCCCGGGATCAACTTACTTCCGGGAATCTTGTTGAATCATATGGTGGCAAGATATTGTTGATTCCTATTGAATCGTCGCTATCATCTTCCGATCTAATTAATAAGATTCAAAGCAGTCATGGCCAAACAAATGATGTCATCATTGAATATGAAAGAGCTGCCTATTTTCCTGTAAGCCAAAGTAAACTTCAGCCAGCAGTATTCTTAGACCGCGACGGTACAATTAACGTGGATGATGAATATTTACATGAACCTGAAAAGTTACAATTGCTCCCCAATGCTTTACCTGGCCTTAAAAATCTTCAAAATATGGGATTTAAATTAGTCATTATTACAACTCAGGCGGGTATCGGGTTGGGATATTTCACCAAAGAAGATTTTTATAAAGTGAATCGCATGATGTTTGGTTTGTTAAAGGAAGAGAATATTTTGATCGATAAAATCTATTTTTGCCCCCATTCTATAACGGAAAATTGTGGTTGTAGAAAACCAGGGACAAAACTGATTGATCGAGCCATAGAGGATTTAAATATCAATACAGTCAATAGTTATATGATTGGAGATAAAACCTGTGATATCCTGGCCGGCAAAAATGCGGGGCTATGCACAATTTTGGTAGAAACCGGCAATGCTGGAAAAGATGGAGAGTTTGACATAGATCCTGATTTCATTGCCATAGATCTGCTTGCTGCATCCAAATGGATTCTTGAACGAGAAAGGTTATAAAGTTAAGGAAACAACAGGAAATGTACTTAAAGTATGAGGTTAAAATAAATCATAAATAATTAAATAATAAGATCGAATTTCTAAGCAAATCACAATAACCAATTCAGTATTGACCCAAAAACTCAAATATTTTTTTGAATATTTGAATTTGGGGTTTCGATATTTGTTTCGGATTCCTGACCTTTGAGCCTGCGGTCAGGGACAGGTTCGATATTCGATATTAGGATTTAAGCGCCAAAAGATAATAACAAAAGATTGCGATGAAGTTACTACGTGCTTATTCCTTTTGAATTTTTTCAGGATTCAAAAAATCTTTTGCATGAAATAGAGTCGCCGCATCAATTCCCAGGGGGGTTAACCTATTCCCTAAATCAGTCAACTTCACCTTAGTTTCATATCTCTGTCGATCCCATCGCGTAGAAGAAATTTGAAAAGATGGCACAACCGGTTGTTTTTGGGTACTGATAAAATCGACTAAATAAGAAAGGATCTGGTCTGGGTACAAACCCAAAAGTTTTCCATACATCAATGGGCTAAAAAAATCAACATGTCTTTGCAGCGATTGTAAATTCTGCCCAACCCATTCAGATTTAGGATGGCGTCTTTTTTGCGACATCAGTGGTAGGATCTGCATACCCACTTGTAAGTTTGGGTGAACTCCTTTAATGTTCCGGGAAATTCTTTCGATTAACTTTTCAATAACCCGGCTCTGCCATTTTTGAAGATGAACCACAGTACTGTCCTCTAAACTTAAATGCATTAAATTTTGAAATGACAATTTACAATCAACACAATAACAAAAAGGCGGGAATTCATCTTCTTGAACGGTATTGCCCCACTGTTCCCAAAAATAGGGAAACCTCACATAATCAAGAAGCCAAACATCTATAGGTAAATGCATTAGAGAATTTTCAATCTTTTCATCAAGATAATCTTGATATTCAAGATTTGAGGGACAAATCGGTGCAAACCATGCCGGGAAATCAAAAATCTCCCCGGTACGATGTTTTATTTTTCCGAATTCGGTGCGATCCGAAACAGCCTGATTGTTAAGAACAGGCAGATTTACCCATACTTGAACATTACCTAATTTTGCCAATTGAATTATACTGGATATTTTTTCAATTTCGTCCTTCAAGTTTAAGGGAAGAATGATTCCCTTAACTCCCTTCTTGGTCCACCTTTCAAACAGACCTTCCCAATTTTCGGAAGGAGCCCAATTCGAAAGCTCTAAACGCGGTACTTTAACAAACCAATCCATTGTGATTCAATAAGAAAAAGGAATTAGCGATCCATCAATCATAAGTCAATTTAAGTTTTTTGAAAATGGGAATATAAATGATATAGATTAGAAAATATATCCTATATAAGCAAGCAAAATTAGTCGCAATCTTTTCGGAGCATGAAATACAAGATGAGGTTAAGATTAAGATTGAAATTAAGGACAATCCGTTGTGAATTAAATTTAAGACTTCCAATTTACATACAGAAAATTAAAAGAAATTGAGAGGTTAGACTGTTTTCACTGAAAAACGATATTCACCAAGATTTGACAGTTTTAGACGATATTGAAAAAACGCCCAATGGATTAATCTATAATAAAGGAACGACTATAGCATCGCGATTCATCATAGGGAATTTGAACGTTAGAAATATCAAAGTGGTGGTGGGTTTTATAAACATTCGTTCCTGGTGGGATTTTGGGATTTATAGACAAACTGTCAGTTCGTATTAATTTTAAATAAACAATTTAAGATTAGGGGATTTAAATCAAGAAGAAAAATTGACCTAATGGCAAAAGCAAAACAGTAGTCAAACTTATTCTTAACCTCAACATTAATCAGTTAGTATGTTCTTTTAAGTAATTTTCGAGGAAATCTTTTACACGATCAAACTCATTTAAAACATTATTATAGCTTACTTCAGCTAAGGATAAATTATCATCTCTTCCATATTTTTCCAACTCATCACAAAATGTAAACAATGGCATTGCGCCAACGCTGCCACTTGCTCCTTTAAATGCATGAGCTTCATGTTCAACTTGTTTGGAATCTTTAGATTCAATAGCCTTCTGTAAGGATAGTTTTCGATCCTGGGAATTATCAATAAACATTTGAATCAATCTTTTGACTACCTTATGATCATTACCAAGAGCATCCATAAGTACGGATAAATCAACCGGTTTTTTTCCTGATCCATTCTTTGGTTCCTTATTAACTTCAATTAACACCGGACCCTTTTTCAAACCTGTCCACTTATTAATAATATCAAATAGCTTTTGTGGATTAATAGGCTTAGATAAATAATCATCCATACCGGCGTCTATACATCGCTTATCATCTCCTTTCATTGCATGGGCAGTCATAGCAATAATTGTAACATGATCCGATTCCTGGTATTTTCGAATTTGAGCTGTTGCTTGAAAGCCGTCCATCACCGGCATTTGAATATCCATCAATATGATGTCATAATGCGTATTTTTAATAGCATCCACAGCCTCTTGACCATTACTTACGCAATCGGCGTAAAATCCTCCTCTTTCCAATATTTTAAGAGCCAACTGTTTATTAACCGGATGATCTTCGGCTAGCAATATTCGAACATTACGTTTCTTAACTTCTTGAATTGAATGACGGGTTAAAATTGAATCAGATTCAATTTCTGAGACAGTGCCGCTTAAAACGGTTACTAAAACATCATGCAATTGCGATTGTTTGATCGGTTTGGTTAAATATCCGGCACACCCTAATTCTTGAAATCGTTTTGCATCACCTCGATTACCAATGGAGGTTAGAATAATGATTGGCGTTTCCTTCAAATCAATACACTCTTTAATCAAATTCACAGTCTGGTAACCGTCCATTCCCGGCATTTGCACATCCATAATGATCAAGTCAAAATGTTTACCAGCCTTTATTCCAGATTTGACCTCTTGAAAAGCTTCAACACCACCTTCTGCTTCAACCGGATTACTGCCTAATCTGCTCAGGTATGAAGACAAAATAAATCGGTTGGTTTTGTTGTCATCGACGACTAGAATAGATAGATCTTTAAAATCCGCATTTATATATTGTGGCGGCCGTTTTTGGCCAACCTGCTTTTTAAAGGGGATGCAAAAAGAAAAACAACTGCCTTTTCCATACTCACTTTCGACGGTTATATTGCCGCCCATCATTTCTACAAGCCTTTTGGATATCGACAGCCCAAGACCTGTTCCGCCAAATTGTCTTGTTGTTGAACCGTCAGCCTGGGTAAAACTTTCAAAAATAAATTTTAATCGATCTTTCTTAATTCCAATTCCGGTATCGGAAATAGAAAATTCGAGCATTGCCTCTGATTTAGTCTCACTTTTGAGATGAATATTCACACTTACTTCACCGGTCGAAGTAAATTTAATAGCATTACCGATTAAATTGATTAAAATTTGCCTCAACCTTCCGGGGTCGCCAAATATTGGTGAAGAAACATCATGATGAATAAAACAGCTAAGTTCAATCCCTTTGATATGCGCTCGATATGCCAATGTATCAGCCAAATCCTCAACAGTTAACCTTAAATCAAAATCAAACAATTCCAAATCCAGTTTACCGGCCTCAATCTTTGAAAAATCTAAGATATCATTAATTACATTGAGGAGTGAATCCGCACTTGACCTCACAGATTGTGTAAATTCTTCCTGTTCTTTGCTCAATTCAGTATGAAGCAATAGCTCAGTCATTCCAATAATGCCATTCATGGGAGTCCTGATTTCATGGCTCATATTTGCCAGGAATTCGCTTTTCGCTTCGTTCGCACTGTGGGCAATCTCCGCGCTTTTCTTTTCACTTAAGTACAAATTGGCATTTTCTAAGGCAATCGCAAAGTGATCGGATAGTATTTTCAAAGTATTACTATCATTCTCAGGAAGTTCTTTTGATTCACTTCTTATCAAAAATAGGCCGATCACTTTATTCCTGACTTTCAAAGGAACCAGCAATACCAGACCTTGCCCCGGAATCAAGGAATTATAACTATCAATATCTTTTTCTGAAATATTAACGATATCATTATTTTGTAAAGCGTCCTTAATCAAACCTTCAATTTTTAAATGTACACCGGATTTTACTCTTTTACTTTTCCTGGTAAAGTGAGTGATAACCAGATCGTCCGATTGTTCGTCATAAATCGCCATAACAACATCAAAAAAATTGAAACCTTTCTTTAGGGAGCGGATCATTATTTTTGCTATTTCATCAAAATCAAGAGTATCTGCAATACTCCTGGTAACTCGATTAATCCAATAAAAATGATCAGCCCGGCGTTTTTGTTCGTCTAAAATCAGCGCATCTTCAATTGCAATTGCTGTCTGTCTAGCAACAATGTTTAACACCTGTAAATGTTTTTCTTCAAAATGAGCATCACTATTTCTATAGAGTGCGAACACCCCAATTTGCCTTGATTCAAATTTAAGCGGAACGGCAATGATCGATTTTGAATTCTCTCCAATACATGGATCCATCTTACTGCGTGGATCATTTTCTAAATCATTAACAATTAAACCTACACCCTTTTCCAGAACTTCTCCTACAAACCCTTGATTTGAATGGATCGCATATCCCTTTGATCCCTTTTTCCATAATTTATTAACCTTTAAGTTTTTTTGAAATACCGGGTAAAGTAAGTAATCAGCTTCATTCCATAAAAAGAGCCAGGATTGATCGGCTTCTATTAAACCATGAATTCTTTCAATGAGAACTAAAGCAATTTCATCGACCGTTAGCATTTGATTTAACATTTCAGAAAGCTTGTTAATCGTCTCAAGCGAATTTTTCCACTCTAAGGTTTCTTGGTACATTTTGTTTAAGGCTTCATGGCTATCAACTTCTTCTGAAATGTCTTTATAATAATTCGCTCTGCCATAAATGGTACCATCATTTCCTTTAACTGGTAAGGAATTTCGAGAAATAGTCCTACCATCTTTTAATTTTAAAATATCACCTTCTCGAGTCGATTCTTGATCAGATTGAATAAGTTCAGTCCATTCGTTAAATTCATCTGTATTATTTAACTTTTGCGATTCATGTTCCATTAGAGAAACCATGTCCATCTCTTTAACCTGGCTCTCAGAAAGTTTCCACAATTCTAAAAAGCGTTGATTAAAACTCACGACTTCACCACAATGCCCAAGTACCAAAATCCCATCAAATGTAGCTTCTTGTTGAGCTTTTAAGATGGCGTTCATTTTACTGATTTTCTGCTCAGCCTCTTTTCGCTCAGAAATATCTTGAATAATTGCGGTTATATAATGAGCTCCCGATGCCTTCCAGGTAGAAAGTGACATTGCAACAGGAAACTGGCTTCCATCTTTTCGAACGCCTTTCGTTTCGATCTCACCATCAAAAAGTTGGCTTTCCCCTTTTTGAAAATACTCATCTAGACTATTTTTGAATTCATCGGAAAAATCTTCCGGAAGTAATTGATCAAATTGAAGACCGATACTTTCTGTGCCTTCATAACCGAAATACTTTTCAGCTGCACTGTTTAAAAAAACGATTAATCTTTCATGATTTATGGTAATGATTGCATTATTAGCGGATTGGGTCAGCATTCGAAATCTTAGTTCGGATTCTTTATAAGCTTCTTCAAATAAGACCTGGTCGGTAATATCGCGAATGCAACCCTGAACGATGTGATTATTTTCACTCACCCTAATGGCTGAAACTTCACATTGACGCACACTCTTATTTTTACAAATAATCCTAGTTCGATATCGATATGGTACTACTTTGCCCAGTTTCCTGTTTTCAACCAGATCTTCAACATATTCCCGATCTTCATCATAAACCAAATCCATTAATTTAATGTTATAAAGCTCTTCACGAGAATAACCGGTAATTTTACACATGCGTTCATTGACATAAAAGAACTGATCTCCATTATGCGTAAAAAAACCATCGAGAGATTTCTCTATAAAATCGGTGAATTTGGATTCTTTGTTTCCCGGTTCCGAATCCTGGTTGTTTGTAGGCTGCATCCAAATCATTCCCAAAACATTGTCTTCATTTGTATTATTGGGGATAATTCGAATAGCAATTTTCTTAGAACCATTTTCTTTGGTACGTAAATTTAGATCAAGAACTTTTATCTCGGCAGAAGAATCTGATAAACAGAGTTGGTCCTTTACGGAATCAAGCTGGGTGGGAGAAAATATCTCAGCAATATTCTTCCCGATTAATTCTCCCTGTTCATAATTTAGGATTTTCGCAAAATCGTGGTTTACGAATAAAATATTCTCATTTTTATCTATAATTCCAAAACCCTGCCCAATTGTATTGATCAACGTTTGAACGCTAAGATCTAATACTACCTGGTCATTCATTATTAACGGATCCCCTTTTGGGATGAAAATATTTCAGAATTATCCTTTTCTAACATAGTCATAAGGTGATTTCCTATAAATTGATTATCGACAAAAACCTGGAAATTGATTAGCTCTGTTTAAAATGGCAGGAGAGTTTTGAAATAAAAAAAGCGTGGTTGTTTAAACCACGCTTATTGTGGAGACGGCGGGAATCGAACCCGCGTCCGAAAAAGCGCACATTGAAGCTTCTACATACTTAGTTTGTCATTAGATCTCGTTCGAGTTTGTTCGACAAACAAAACGCACTCAAACCAGTCTGAAAAAACTTAATACCTTGGCTCTCAGACAACACCAGGTACGCATCCACCAAATCGACGTTATTTAAACTCTAGGTGGACCTCGAATTCAATAACGGGCTACCTTTAATTAGGCAGCCAATGCATAGTTATAGTCTGCATTTATTTTTTTTCCCGACTTTTTAGCGTGACCGTCGGAGACCACGGTATGCCGCTTCAAGAACGAACCTTTTCCGTCGAACCCAGAGCGTCCCCAAATTTTTAAGACAAAGAACAAATTCAAACGAACTAAATATATAAATCCATTGAGTGGAATTCCATTGAATATCCAACTAAAGTAGCAGATTCTAGATACTGGATACTTGAAGCTTGATATTGGTACTTGATGCTGGAATCCTGATTCTTGATGCTGAATTCCTGAATGCTGGAGTTATACCCTCTTGATTATGGATCATTGATCATTGTTCATTAGCTAAAACTCATCATTCGCTCAACCATCTTTGCCAATCAAAATCGTGGAGTTCATTACGAGCAGTGGAATGCACCATAATGTATTCACCGAACCCCCTGTTATCTACAAAGACAAAGAAAATCCCTCCCTGGATTTGGAAGTAATTCCAAACCTCGTACCCCTTGTTTTCAAGCGTGCTTGGATGCCTTTCAACTTCATCGGGTTTGCCGTATAAAAGATAAACTCTTCCCCTTTCAGATTTCCAGCCAGGCTTTCCACTACCGAAATAAGAATTAACATAATTCAAATTATTCAGGTATTGTTGCCGAAATTCGTTTTGCAGTGTAGATAGATCCTGGTCACGTGCAAACCAGAAAGATTTCATAAAAACGCGTTTCCCTTGCAAGTCTAATCCGTCATATATGCTCACTTCTTCCTTTGTTGCCAGGTATTTAGCCGTTAGAAATTCAGTGTTAATTTCCGATTCGTTAAGTTCGTCGTAGAATTTGTACTCAAAAGAATTTAATAATGCATCTTTGTTGAATTGATTGGCCAACATATTAGGCTGATAATCTCCTTCACGATAGACAAAGAATTTTTTTGTCCGCTTCGTTTTACTACCAGTCGCTAAATCCTCCACCTCAAGTTGTAGGATATATGTGTTTGATTTAAGACTAACAATATTAAATCCAACAACTTCAACACTCGAAGCGCCTGGCTTTTCTTTCACTTTTTCTTGTAAGGTTCGAATCTCATCTCCATTTGCATTGTGAATCGAAGATTTTACCCTGTACTGCTTGTCACCAACTTGATTATCCAGATTATAGACTTCAGCATAAAAATAGAGCATCGGGGTTTCCAGGCCATACATTCTGCCAGGATTGGGAATGATTCTATAATGGTTTTTTGTGAATTTATCCGGTTGCTCTTTATTTAGATTGATGGAAGATGATAATTGAATATCCGAAATCGATAATTCAGCTTCAGGATAAGGAAGAATTCGAAGGTCTAGGGATTGCCGGCCAATACGCTTTGAGGTCATATCCTTTAACGAAACTTCAATTTTGTAATCGCCTTCTTGAATAGCAAAACCGGTGAGATTAAGTAGATTTTGACTTTTCGTAACCTGTGATAAACTATCCACGGTTGTGATATTAATTATGGAATCGGCAATTGCTAACGAATCATTTTTATAGATTTCAGTTTTTATCATAAATATTGCTTCAAACTGATTCCCCTCTTCTATAAACTGTAACTGGAAACGCGGAATGGAATAATATACTTCTAAATACACCATATCTGCCGATGCACGAAAGCGAGAATAGTCTACATCAAAAACAAGATCATCCGATGATGCTGCTTGGGGGTATATATCTTCAAAAAGGAGAATTGTAAATGCCAGAAAGACAGGAATAAGCTGTATCAACCGACACGGTGATTGAAATTTGCAGCATGAAAGGAAGAAATTCACCAGGGACCTTATCCTAATTTGATTTGTTTAATTGTTCGGATTCCATCTTTTCTTTAACCAGTTCTACGGATACCAGCTTAGATACTCCCTCTTCCTGCATAGTCACACCATATATAAAATCAGCAGCTTCCATGGTAATTTTGTTATGAGTGACCAGGATAAATTGTGTATGGTCCGAAAATTTTCGTAACACCCTTAAAAACCTTTGTACATTTAAATCATCAAGTGGTGAATCCACTTCATCTAAAATACAAAACGGGCTTGGTTTCACCTGGTAAATAGAAAAGAGAAGAGAGATCGCAGTAAGAGCTTTTTCACCCCCTGATAACAATTCAATTGCCCCCAACCTTTTACCGCTGGGTCGCGCCATTATCATAATTTTCGCTGAAAGTGGATCGTCTTTATCGAATAAAATCCGCAAATCTCCTTCACCACCTTCAAAAAATACCGAAAAATTCTTTTGAAAATTTTCACGAATTTTATCAAAAACTTCTTCAAACTTTTCACTGGCTGTCTGGTTAATAATATCGATGGTTTCAATTAATGTTGACCTGGCTTCATCCAGGTCACTCTTTTGGCGTTTTAAAAATTCAAGTCGATCTCTTTCCTTTTGGAACTCTTCCAATGCCAGCAAATTAACCGGTCCAAACAAATTGAGTCTTTCTTTTTTCTCATCCAACGAAATCCGGATAGAATCGATTTCATCGGGAGATTCTGCTTGAATCGGTGTTATTTCCAAAGAATATTTATCTTTGATATTTACACGTATGTTCTTGATTCTCATCTCATATTCGGAAAGCTGCAACCGCTTCTCCTGCAAAGTATCAATCGAGCTTTGACTTAAATCGCGTATACTCTTCAAAGTGGATTCTTTAGTCGACATTAACTCCTGAAGCTGCTGGTATTCTTGCTGTTGTCTCGATCGTCTTTCTAACAATTCATCTTTCCGGACACGAATCTCCTCAGTTTCACTAAAAAGACGCTCAATGTCCGTTTGCAAATGTTTTATCTCAACCTGGCTTTCAACAAGTTCTTTTTCTCGCGTAACAATTGTAGATTCAAATTCAACCAGGGTTCGTTTCATTCTTTTTACATCAGCTTCTAAATTATTGAACTCACTGGAAGCCTTTACGAGGTTCACGTTTAACTCGTACACTTCGTTGGCAAAGCGATTTCTTTGAGTTTCATACTCTTCCAGTTTTCCCTGCAATAACTCAACTTGATCTTCATGTTTTCTACGGTTTTGTGCAAATTTATCTATCTCCGGTCGTAATTTTTCGATCCGTTCGAATATTTGTGATATTTTATCCCGCACATTTCCGATTTCTTCTCGAGTGGAGTCTAACCTGCTTTTAACATTCGATTTTGTAGATTGTTTTTGAACAGTATTGATCCTGCTTTGCTGGTACTCTTCTTCGGTTTCCTTCTTTTTCTGAGTCCAATTTTCAATTTCCGAATCCAGCTTTTTAGTTTTTTCTACTTGTTTTTCAATTTGCTTTTCTAACACATTCACGCTTTTACCACAATCCACAACCTGCTGTTGAATTTCATTTAATTGATCCAACCGACAAATGGCATTCACAGAATCACCATCCCCGGAACGCCCATAGCGTATCACTCCTGATGGTTGTGATACTTCACCGTCCAGGGTTGCAAAATTCCAATCATTAGTTTTAATTTCTTTTTTAATCTGTTGGAGATTTTTTGGATTGTCGACTAGTAAATAGGAGCCAAATAGAAAATCCGCTAGAGGATCGAGTTCTTTAGGAACCTGAATCAGATCCCGGACTTTACCAATTACAGATGTACTATCAGGAATATTTTGGCTTGTAGAAGAGACCGTAAAAGCAAACTTATCGAGAACCAAAAAAGTAGCCTGGCCTAATTTCCCTTTCCTGAGTTGATCAATAATTTGATAAGCATCGTGTTCAGTTTTGACAATGACAAAAAAAGACTTTTCACCCAAAATGGCTTCAACTGCCGGACGAAACTTTTTGGGTACTGAAATTAAATCACTCAAAATGCCAAGAACACCAGGAAAAGATTTGGCATTGTTCAAAATATATTGAACACCGCCTGGATAACCTTCATTGGTCTCAATCAAGTTTGAAAGAAACGATTCTTGATCCTTAAGAGATTGTATTTTATTTTCAAGCTTAGCCCGGTTTTCCCTTAATTGAATGATTTCAAGATCCAGGCTTTCCTTAACCTTGTTGTTACTTTCCAGCTCAGAAGCTACAAGCTGAGTTTCTATCAACAACTCACTTTCTTTTTTTACCCAAATATCCTGGTCGGAAGCAAGTTTTTTGTCCTCTTCTTCCAAGCGTTCAATTTCCTCCGTAAGCTGTTCTTCTCTTCCTTCCAAATGCAGTAATTCAGTTTCCAGGGCATTTCGCTCTTTCTCTTTTTCGCTAATTGTTTTCATGAGCTCGATCAAATTCATTCGAGCTTCATTGACTTCGAGACGACGCCGGGCCAATGTTTTTTCAAATTCTTCCAGCTCTTGTTTTTGTTTCCGGTGCTTCATTCTTACACTATCTACTTTCTCACCCAAAACAATAAGCTCGGGTTCTCCCTCCTGCACACGTTGTCGTAAAGATTCAATCCTACGCTGTAATTGCTCCTTTTCTTGAGAATAACGAATGATTTTTTCTTCCAGCGCTTTAATCCTTTCCTGGTTTACGACATTCTGACTTTCTTTTTGATGAAGCGAATCGGTAGAAGACATTAGTTCGTTTTGTATATCCGCCAGCTTATCTTCCATTCTCGTTAAGTTCAACTTAAACGTTTCAATCTCCGCTTCATCCTTAAAAATTCGTGTCCGGTTCTTTTGCATGTTGTCTTCGCTTTGAACCAACCCGTCTTTCAATGGGATCAATTTCTTTTGGATGGCTGCGAATTCCAATGAAGCGGCACGAATTTCCAATTCTTCGATTGCATTAGAAAGAATTTTATATCTTTCGGCCTTGTTAACCTGTCGTTTTAAAGCATTGGTGTTACGTTCGATTTCTGAGATGATATCATTGACCCTATTCAAATCCACTGCCGTAGAATCCAACTTTCGAAAGGCTTCGCTTCTACGATGTTTATATTTATTAATTCCTGCCGCTTCTTCGAATAACCTCATTCGTTCGTCTGATTTGCTGTTTAATATAGCTTCAACCATTTTTAACTCAATAACCGAATAAGAATCAGGTCCTATCCCGGTATCAAGAAACAAATCGTTAATATCCTTTAAACGACTGGGAGTTTTGTTAATTAAGTATTCACTCTCTCCGGAGCGATAAAGTCTGCGTGTGATTTCGACTTCTTTAAATTCGGTTGGCAATAAATCCTTTGTATTTTCAATGGTAATAGAAACTTCCGCCATCCCGAGCTGCCTGGTCGATTTCGATCCGGAAAAAATTATATTTTCCATTTTCTCGCCTCGCAACACGCTGGCTTTCTGTTCACCCAGTACCCAACGAACAGCATCTACTATGTTGGATTTGCCACTGCCGTTGGGTCCGACGACACAAGTTAATCCTCCATTAAATTCCAATGCGGTTTTTTTTGCGAACGATTTAAAACCCTGAATTACTAATTTTTGTAAATACATTGAAAGCCGTTCATTTATTATTGATCTGAATTATTAACCTGCACTATTCATGAATTTTTGCCACAAAGACTCTAAGTCACTAAGAATATGAAAGTTATAAAGAAGATTACTATGAACCAATTTTCGGTCGATATAAAAAATCAATCTTTCTTAACCTTTATTTTTAAAACTTTGTGTCTTTGAGTCTTGGTGGCTATGAATTATCCAGGTTAATAAATTTATAAATTAAATCCTAAAATAAATTATCGAATCCCGAAACAATATCGAAATACCAAATTTATCCTGCAAGATAAAAATTATGCAACAGGGTGAAAATATTCAAAAATATTTGGCTCTTATTTTTACGGTCATTTCTGAATTATTTGAACCAGACCTGGCAGGATTCAAACTCCATATTTTACCTATCCGCCTGTGAAAAGCTTAGAATTCTTTGTCTTAACATTAATTATACCACAGGTGGATAAGATAAACCAATTGTGCATTCAAACCATTACTTTGATTGTACAAAATATCTAGCACTAAAATCAAGATTATTGGAATGCCCACAAATAAAGCGATAGTCATTCCGGGTCTAATTGTAAATACCGTGCGAATGCCAGTGAAGATTCTATAGATGTACCAAATTAGAAAAATAATCAAGAGCAATAATAGAAGCAATCGAATTGGTGAAATAATCATCAATCTATAAAATATAAATGCAACAGGTAATAAAAAAATAAATATACAACTTTCCCAATAAACTAGCGTCAAAGAATTTCTAATTGAGAGACGCCGACGCGTAATAAGGGAAAGAAACAAAACATAAAATGCTAAAACAGTAATCAGAACAGCTGTCCATAAACTAAAACCGATTATGCCCAATATTGGGTACCAACTCATATAAATCAAAACAATATTTACAGTGTTTGATGGAGAAAATTGAGATATTAAGAAATCGAATAACGGATGATGGCGCAAAAAAGAAAATACCGATCCAAGAATTAAACCCCAACTGGATGCCGATGTAATTAAAATGATCGAAGTAGTAAACCAGGGGATTTTTCTTCCATCTTTTAATTCAATATAAAATCCAAAAGGCCTTGAAAGTATTCGTATAAAATTGCCTCTTAGGCGATGGTCCCTGCGAAAGAAAATGAGAAAGAGGACAATAACAATCAATCCATATACTATAAATATTGTGTCAAACCGCTCGATTGTGTTTTGCTGAAATTCAAATTGATACCCCGTCCCTTTATTTAAGTTTTGCATCATGCTTAAGGACATTCTCGGTTCGTTGCTTACTGTAAATAGCCCGATCGGCAACAAATTTCTGTCCGAGGTTTTGAGAGAGAGTACAGAAGGATAAGATATTTGCCAATCATAGAGCGCGGCTAACATAAAGCCCAGGGTGGGTTCCTTTTGGATATCTTCAATTAACTTCTTTAACTTTTGTGCTTGAATCGCTTCGTAGATGGATACATTTTCACTGTCAGACCTTGTGGCAGTATATGGTACTGAAATATCAGAATAAAGTATGGGTATTCCCGAGCCTTCGTCTATCCAGTTTGCCAACCATTTTCTCCAGTCACTGTAACCATGCAGAGTTAGATTAAAAGTGATGAAATCAAAAGCAAATTCGGACAATGAGGAATCATAATTACGAAATCCGGACGTGATGAAAAATTGGTTTTCAGTCCCGACTACATTCAATTGGTCCGATATAAATGATTGCGTCCCTACGGAAGAAGCATCGAATCCATCACCCAGCGAGAGCGCCAGCACGGATGCATGATTTGAAGCCAATTGAACCATCTTGCCAAGTAAACTACTCATTCGTCCGCTAAACTCCGGGTCGGATAAAACAGCGCCGGGAACATTCCATAATGGGACTCGCAAAATATTGAGTAAGCCCAATGAGTCGGTCAACTCAAGGACATGGGCCGGCGGGGGGTTGTGCCAGGTTATGGTATTAAAACCATTTGATTTGATTTCTTGGAGAAGTGTGAGAGCCTGCTCATCGGTCAATATCCTTGATTTGTTTTCCAGGAATGTTACACCTTTGACAGGTAAAAGCTCGCCGTTTAAAAACAAATGATTGTTATCCAGTTTTAATTCCCTGATTCCAATTTTTTGTTCAACTTCATCGATCAATTTGTTTTTATACAAAATCCTGACCTCAACCGAATACCGATTGGGGAAAACAAGGCTCCATAATTTTGGATTTTGAAATTCCATGGACAATTGGATTTGATTCTTCAACTCATTGTTCAACCGGAAGCTTTGTTCCGCTGTAGCCAGGATTTGATTTGATTCTTCATCTCGCACAACACAAACAACCTTAGGGGAATCGTTGTCAGCCACCATCGTATTAAAAGCTAATTCCGTTGAGAGTATCTCTATTTCTAAATCCAATTTGGCGGCAGACAATGAATTAGCCAGCTCACTTTTGACCACAACCGAACTGATTGTCATAGCCGGCTGGATCGTCAAATAAATATCACGAAATATGCCTCGCAAAGGTAACGGCGATAATAAAGCCTGACGTAAAGGAATGGTTTTATTCCCCAAACTCGTATTCACTTCAACTTCCAGCACATTGCTACCACGCAATCGAAGCAAATTCTTTGGAATCGGTGTTAATATCGAAGTATGTCCATAAGATTGAGAAGAAAGATATTGATCATTTAGCTTAATTCGTGAAGAAAAATTAATTCCTTCAAAAACAATGAAAAACTGTGAATCGCCTATGTTTGCCGGAATTTCAAAAGTGCGACGGAAAAAAAGATCCCCTATTTCTTCAGTTGGTGAAGGCAGCACGATTTTGCGCCACTCAGTTTCACCCTTTTTCTTAAACGACCACTCTCCGTTTAGATCGATTACCTGCCTTGTTTCAGTATCTAAAGTTTGGTCAGGTTCTTGTGAATACAACGGCAACCAAAAAAACAGTGCCGCTAAACAGAAGAATATAAAAACGAAACATGGTTTAAAAGACATTTTTATTTTTGTGTTCAAATGTGCCTGGAAAAATAAAAAATTGGATAACCTTTTCATCGGAATGGTTTGCAAAAAAACAATAATCTCAAAATCATTCGAACTATCGGAAACCATCTACTAACCAAAAACACCCATTTCAATCAGTATAGTTGAATTCCTAAAAAATTATTTGAAATGTAATAAAATGGCAGTTGAAATACAAGACTATTTTGGAGAGACTTTGCTTACAGAAAAAACCAATGGTTGGCTTTCACTTACAAGGGCGTTATCCTTATTGAATTAACAATGGTAATTGATAGTTTGAAATTATCTTATATCTTTTCATACAAATGAAAGACGTAAATAACGTGAGCTCGACATAGCATAATCTTTTGTAAAATTATCATTTTTATCAGCCTTCGACGAGTTTATCCTGAGCGCAGCCGAAGGGCTCAGGCTGGCTAACTTGAAACATAGTGAGCGGAGTCGAACCATGAAAAACCTTATGTGAAACTCAAGTTAAATAATGAGCAAATTATGGAAAATCAATATGTAGAAAAACGCGATGATTGTTTTTGGATTTCAGGAACACGGGTCTCGCTTGATTCGGTAGTGTTTGCCTTTTTGGACGGTCTGGCTCCGGAAACTATTGTCGCAGAGTGTTTTCCTGTTCTTACGTTAGAGCAAGTTTATGGAGCAATTACTTATTATTTAAGTCATAGGGTGGAAATAAATGTTTATCTCAAAAATGCTGAATCTGAGTTCAAGACTCTCCATAAAAATACCAATGAAACAGCCTTTTCTAAGAAAATGGGTGAGGCTCGCAGACAAATTCAGATTTCACAAGAATGAAAGTTCGTTTTCAAACCCGACAGTGTATAAAAAATTACATAATTATTGTAACATTTCAAAAAACCTCCCCTAACCCCTCCTTAGCAAGGAGGGGAATAGATTAGAATTGATATTAAATAATGTATAATTGAGTTTCGGAAATAATGAAACAAACAATTTAGTAGATAATGAAGAAGCACCACTGATAAATATATATCCAAAACCAAACAAAATTCCTCCCCTTAACAAGGATAACAAGGGGAGGTTAGGAGGGGTTGTAAAATGATCAAGATATACAACAAGTTATCAGAAAAGGAGAAAAGAAGAGCTCTTCGCAAGAACTTATCACCTGCCGAGATAAGGTTATGGAGACGATTTAAGGGTAAGCAACTGAGAGGATACAAATTCAGGCGGCAGTATAGTGTAGGGCCGTATCCCGAAAACTTTTAGGCGTCACTACACCCCCTTTATGTGGTTGACTTCTATTGTCCTGCGGTTAAACTTGCTATAGAAGTTGATGGAAGCTCGCATGATGCAAACGATGAAATTCGAGCATACGATAAGCAAAGGCAGGAGTATATTGAATCTTTTGGTATTCGGTTTTTGCGTTTCACGAACTCGGAAGTTTATCACAATTTGGAGGGTATTTGGAAATAAATAGTAATGGCCTGCGAGACGTTAGATGACCTCCCCTAGCCCCTCCTTGTAAAGGAGGGGAATAGTTTAGTTAGTGGGTATCTATATTAATGCGCCATCACCAAAACCAAAATTAATCCCTCCCCACTTTCTAATCCTTCCAGCGCTTTACCTATAATAGCGCCATCACACTTTTCAATATCAACACAAAGCATTGCAAAGCCAGGTTTGTTGGAGATTGTCAATAGGTCTCCAGGCCGAATCGGACCATTCTCGGACGTAGCTTTTACCGGCACTCGGCCCATCAGGGCAAGCATATAACGACTTGAATCCTCGGCTGTTTCCATTTCTTCTGGGTTATTTCCCAATATAAATCCTGGCTCTGTCGTGATTACCCCTGCTATGAATTTGCTGTTACCACGTGCTTTGCGATAGTGCTCTGGTTTGCCGGGATCGAGCTCGACAACGTCGCCAGGTTCGACCGGCTCAGAAACATCGATGCGTTCAGCCAGGTCAGCACCACCTGGGATAAACGCACCTGCCGCAAACACGTCGCCAGTGGCGCGTTCCACGCGGAATACCAGTCCCGTTACTTCTCCTCCTTTAAAATCATAAAAGATTTCCTGTTCGCCTACGGAATTGTCCGTCCACAGTGCGTGGAATCGACTGTTGGGCGTGACCCCGAGACCGTTGTAATCAGCCAAAGAAGGTAGCGCCAGCAAAGACACTACCGACGTTAGGATCAAACGATACATCGGTAACTCTAACGTTTGGCGACCAGGTGGCGCCGCCATCCGTACTAATCGTGGCGAACACGTCCAGGTCCTTGATCCCGTCCGCTCCTACTGGATCCAAACGCGTATCGTACCAAATCACACAGATGTCGCCGGTGTTTTGGTCGACCGCCATCCAGGGAAAGATCTGGTTGTTTTCGGCTGGGTCGTCGTTCAAGATTAATGTCGGACTCCAGGTGGCACCGTTGTCGGTCGATCTCGCAAAGATGATATCAGCACCTGCATCGGTGGCGCGGGTACCACCGCCAACTTGAGCCAGAGGCGTTGGGCCATCGGCGTCTGCTGCAACGACATAGACATGATCCGGCCGCGTTGGATCGGTCTCGATGTTCGGGTAGGGGTTGACTCGAAAGGTCTCAGACGGCAACGGACTAGGCACTCCGGATACAGCGAAAGGAACGCCAAATGGAAAAGTCGCTACCCCGAAGGAACCACCTCCATCCGTTGAGCGGGAGACATTCGTTCGGTTTCCAAACCAGTAGACCACGTAGACATCGCCGTCTGCCTCAACCTCGGGTTCTGAGCCCTGAACAAAAGAAGTTCCGTTGGTCCCTGTACCGCCATTAGCCGGCTCGTTGGCAGGAGAAGATACAATGATGGGTGCAGACCAGGTTGCGCCGTTATCCGAAGAACTGGAAAACATAATGTCACCTCCTCCAGCAACAGCATTCGCCGGATGGACACCGTCATAAAACCGGGTCCAACTGACATACACACCATCGGTAAATGGACTGCCCGGATACTCATCCGCAGCGATCATCTCTTTATCCTCAAATGGAACGGTACCAAAACCTGGCCATATATTGGTTGCTACTCCCACCGTCGGGGACCAGGTCACACCGCCATTGGTGCTGGATGAGACAAATATCCCATTGTTTCGGGTGAAGATAGAGGCTCCAGCTGCCGAAGCGATATGGGCATAATAAGCACGGCCACTCGAATTGAACGCAATACTCGGGTCTCCACCACTATTTGTGAAGCCTGCTGGCAGAGCAACGGCCGGGCCGTTGTCAACCCATGTGGCTCCTCCATCTGCTGAAAAGACAACCCCGTTGCCTCCAAAGCCTGTTCCAAGCCTGTAATCATTGAATCCACCAATGACTATAAGGGAATTAGATGGATCTCCCGCAATAGTGGTCTCGTTCTGTGGGTTGGCGCTCGTGGTTGTGCGAATGTCCGCTCCCAAAAGTGCTGGTGCCAATTCTTTTATACCAACAACACCTGGCGCCGCTGCCTTTCTCGTCGCAGCGGATGATGGACCCTCTGTCTGCTTTTGCTGTGCCCACAGGACTCCCGAGTTCAGGAGCAAAAGTATACACACAATAGTTAGTAAACATCTCTTTGCCATAATTCTTTCTCCAAAATTCACAATTGTTTGTTTTTAAGCGGGTTAAAATAAAAGGAGCTTGCAGATTCCACCGAAGGAAAAACTCAGCCAGATACAGGAATTACAGAACGGTGAATCCCGCTCTTGATTTTTAATTACTAAATTGCAATTACCTTGCCACAGCCTTTTCCCTCCCCAAATTTGTCGGTTCCCTGATATCCAGCTAGTTGTTATTGGGGAGTTTTTATTTTATTTGCCAACAAAATAAAGATAATAATTTTTATAGTTAAGTAGTTTCTGAAATATTTTTCTAAA
>JADFJB010000081.1 GCA_022566355.1 candidate division KSB1 bacterium | reverse complement strand
CGTATTTCTTTCTTGCGAATAATAAAAAATTCAGTAATTTTTTCCCCGGGTTTTAATTGTTTTATTGATCGTGATAACATCGTTCCCCCAATTCGTTTAATTGAATATTTAGCTTAACTATTTAATTCTATGTATACATTATTTTGGGATTAATTTCAACAAATCATTCCCTGATTTTTTGATGATGTTCTCATCTGTTTCCAGTTTAACATACAGACCATTGACCCAAAAATCCGCCATGTCACGAAAATGAGGACTAAAAGGATGGCCAACCTGCCCAGGCGGATTTATCACAAAAGCGCTGCCGGGATTTGCCATATCGATAATCATTCGCATAGAAGGGCCAACCCGGCAATCGTATGGGTTTTGCATATTATAATTACCATTATTTATGGTTGTGTGGCTGCCGCTCATGGGCAAAGGTCCTACATTAAAAACCCGTCCGATTAAGGGTTGGTCCCCGAGGAAATGCTTAAAAGTAATTTGATGCATCCGATCCCAGCGCCATTTTATAATCTCAGGTCCAAGTTTATTCTCCAACTCTGTAGCGGTATCTGTCCATGATTTCAAAACGATATCACTTTCAGATTCGATTTTACCCGGTGTGGTTTTATCATCAAACCAATGGTGCAAATTGCGTTGGTATATTTTACGGATGGCGCGATAGGAGATTGCAGCAAATCGTAAATATTCATGGAAATTTTCTTCACCCAATTCATCCGACAAGGTGTTCCTGAGAAAATTAGAAAAGAAGGAATGAAAAAGGGCTGCGCCGACACTTTCGCCACGCACCTGCATGTCCCATCCCTGAATAAACTGGTACATTTGATTATATCGATCTTCTTTATCAGCTAATTCTTTCAATTCAGGTGAGATAAAAGGCAATAGAAATTCAACAAACGGTGATTTGACATCCATTTGCATGTCTTTAAAATCATTGACATCAAATTTCTTATCTTCTTCTAATAATTCACGAATTCGAATAATTCTTGATGGAGGCTCCCAAAGATGCGAAATGTAATAGGGATAGCTGGGAGGGGCTACACGGTTATTGGCGGTAGCTAAATAATTTTTCGCCGGATTATATACCCTCGGTAATTGATCGAACGGAATAAATCCACGCCAATGTCTTTGATTCCGGCCTGGCAGGTGCCCGGTTCGATTTGTTCGAATCGGAATGTAGCCGCTGCACTGGTAACCGATATTTCCGTTGATGTCTGCAAAAACGAAATTTAAGCTGGGCACCTTGAAATGTCGGATTGCGTTTCTAAAATCCCGCCAATTTTCTGCACGATTCAGATTGTGAAATGCAAGTATATCGTCTGAGAACTCCTGGCCTGTCCAACGCATAGCCACTTGTTCATCCATCCCTTTTCCAACCGGGTGAATGGCATTAATAATAGGTCCGTTTCGAGTTGATAAAATTTTTAAACGTCGTGGGTTATCATTTTTGATGGGAATTATTTCCACCCGTTCAACAAATTCTTCCCATCCACCATCTATTAGATAACGGGTTGAATCCCTGCTGATTTTGGTGATGATAAAATCAACATCATCATTCATTACATTGGTTATCCCCCAAGAGATTTTCTGGTTAAACCCAACTATGATTTCAGGACTGCCGGGAATTGTGAAACCAGCGACGTTTACACCCGGCGCTACCAAGTGGGCCATGTACCAACGAGATGGATTCATCAGGGTTAAATGCGGATCGTTTGCCAAAATTGGTTTACCGGACTTTGACTTATATCCCGAAATCACCCAATTGTTGCTACCCTGGCCAAGCCCCACATTGCCGGTTACATTAGCAATTTGGTCCTGAAGTTTTAATATAGCATCCAGGTTAAAATTACTCAATCTTGCATCCACTATGTTTGGCCAATCTGACAAGTAATCGCCAAACAATTCGTTTATCAGGCGTGATGACATTTTACCGGAAAGCTTTCCGGCCAATAATTCAACATGCCAGGCAAGCGATAATTCCCATCCCATGAGTCGTGAAACGGCATAAATATCTTCGGGGTGCCAGAATTGCGGTTCAAATTCCAGAATAAGGAATTCCACCGGGTAGTTATCTTGATGTGATTCAATAAAGGAATTGACCCCATCGGTATAAGCAACAGCTATGGATTTGGAGGTTTCGGAAACCTGGCTATATATCTCACCAGCGATGTGTTTGAATCCAATGGTAAGGAAGAATTCATCAATAGCGAGGGTGGTGTCACCAAAGACTTCAGACATTCGTCCGTTAACCAACCTACGCACTAATTCCAATTGCCAGAGACGATCTTGTGCCATAACATATCCGAGAGAAAAATAGAGATCTTCCTCATTTTGGGCATAGATGTGAGGCACGCCATTCTCGTCGCGATAGATTTCGACATCATTCGTTAATCCTGAGATTTCAATTTTCCCCGTGGTTTTTGGAAGAGATGCTTTGAATTTGTAATAACTCACAAACATTGTAACGAGGATGAGACCGAAAGCAAGAATAAGAACTGCAATAATAAATTTTTTCATTAGCGGAAATTAATACAATTCTGACAAAAAACTATTCATGCCTTTAACCATTCATGATTGTGTCGAAACACAAAAATCTTAACGCTATTAAGAATAATATACAGATGGTGTACTAAAAGCAACAGCTAAGTAAGATTATTCTTTTGAGGCTTAATTCTTCTTAGTCCGTTTGGATTTCTTCTTTAGCTTATCTTTATTAGTGGAGGGTTTATCCGGGGTGGCTTTCTCTTTCTCTTTTGCTTTCGTCGAGTCGATTTTTGAACCTTTCGTTAACATCCTTATTCCAGTTCCGGCCGGTGCCGGCATTGTTGATATACCTGATCCGTCAATTCCCTTGCGATTACTGAGAGAGCGGGGATCGACAGGGGATAGGGGTTCACCTTTCTCATTTTTCCCTCTGTTGGGATAATAGAATGAGTCTGCCCACCATGGATAATGATAATAATCATTCCATTTTTTCAACCTGGGTGAATTGTAGGGTTCCTGCAGCGCATATGGATCTTCCATTGTAAAAGATCCAAAACCCGTATGGCAGCTACTGCATATATCACGATGGCTAATCTCGGAAGAAAGGTAGCTTTCGCGCTCTACTTGTGAGTGCCGCATAATTGTATAACACCCTGAGAGCATCAGCAAATTACAAATTAAAAAAATTAACTTTTTATTGTTCATTTAAAATTTCCTGTTCAAGGTTCTTTAAAAAAATTCTAAATAAGAGATCCTAATCTCTCTATTAGAATACGGCACATTTTCCTTATTTTCTAGTATGTTTTTCATTTGAAATTGAATTGCCAATCGTTTGGCAAACAACCATCGTATCCCGATGTTCAAATAGCCCTTGCCGTCACCAATGGATTTCGAGCCATTGTCATTTGTCGCCAAATCGTATTCGGACAATAAGGTTAACTCGGGATTCAAACTCTTGGACACACCAATAAAGAAGTTCAAATCTTCGTCCACATCACCGCTCTCAAGAGAGTAATTAATACCTCCATGAAAACTTAAATCACCCAGGAAAGCATAATTCTTACTGCCAACCGCATAAAATCCCCGGGATTTTACCGAATAACGTTTGATGTCACCGACTTCTAAATAGGGACCGTAACCCTGTGATTGGTAGCCGATTGTTACAGCGGGGAGCGCAATATTTTCATCAATGATTCGGTACACAAAATGGATACCCGGCTCCGGGTTCCAGTTCACTTTGCCTTCACCGATGATATTTTCACCTCCGAAAGCCAGTCCGAGATAAACGCGGTTAGACAATCCAATACTGAGACTTGCCAATAATCCGCCATTTGGATAGAGCCGTAAATTACTCACATAACTCCCTTTTTGAAGAGTCCCGGCAGTAGGAAGATCGATCAGCATTAATGGCGGCAGCTTTTTAAGTTGAGAAAAAGATGATGTATAGAATCCGAACAAAAGAAACAAAACTAAAACCAGTTTTTTCATTTTCTACCTCAACATTTAATCCGTTAAGTCAATTTGTAACATTATTTAAAATAGTACCGATTTTCATTACGATAAACTAAATTTATTGTTTTGATGTGATTTGGAAAGAAATATGCTGTTTGTTTGTATATGAATTATTTCGATCCTCTACTTTGACATGAAGTTCGTAATTCCCAGGTTCATAATCCTCCAGTTGTAAGATTCGATAATTATTCTCTTTTTTTCGATTGCCCTGGTAATTGTAGATCGTTACGACAACTGTTTCATCGGGTTGATCTTTCTTGAAAAATACGAACAAGTTTGACAAACCTGATGGATTCTTATTTAACTTTCTGATTTCATAAGAAACAGTGTAGTTTGACAATCCGTTTTGATCCAAATTCAAATTATAAATCTCATAATATAAATATAAATCCTGGCCCGGTTTAAAAGAGTGCTCAAAATTTGGCGAAATAGAAATCTGGTTGCGATTGACTTCAGAAATACTGGTTTGAAGGCGAATATTATTTGCTAAAATCAAGTCACTTAAAGCCAAGGTGTTTTGAGAGAAATCGCGAACCAATACACTATCTTTAAACCGGCCTATCTGTTTGGTGGATAGATTCAAATATTCTATGGCATAATTGAATTTCCCGGAGGCAACTTGCACTGAATCGACCGCTGCTAAATAATTTGATTCAGATGAACTTGATCCTTCATTTTTAAATTCCGTTTTCCCTATGGATTTCGAAAATGGCTGCCAATTAGAATCAAACAAAAACAATCCTTTTTCAAATTGAATTCGTTTGTCGGATAAGAGTTGATGAATATCCTCTTTCAGAATCCCGCTATAAATATATAAGACAGTCTGACCATCTTCTTTTCTAAACTGGCGCGCTAAGGCAGCCACATAAAATTTTCGATGTTCGTATGGAGAGCGATAATATTCCGGCAATGTCTTCACCATCTTCCGGTAAATTTCTTTGTAGTCATTCCCGGCTGCCATTCCCCATTTGAATTTATACTCTCTATTCAGAAATGCATCCTCGAAAACAAATTGAAATCCAGGATATGACCAGGTCTCTTTAGAACTTAAGAGTGGATTTATTCGCGGTGAGTCACTCCCAGGATTACGTCCCATAAGCCTGGGAGCTGTTTTTACTTTATTCAAAGGAGCGCCATATCGAATATAGACTTTGCCACGATCTGTCTGCCAACCTTCTACTTTTTTCAATTCATTACTAAAGCATAAATTGGCATATGCTATTCGCGAAAAATGCTCCAATAATCGTTCGTTGTAATCCGTTAGGAATAATGGATCACGGTTTTGCCAATAAGCTTGGTTTGCCTGACTTTTTAATGTACGTGTTTTTTTTATGAAGTCTTTTTTCACCTGGTTTGCAAGCAATGGTTCAATGGATTGATAGAGATTCCTTTCCTGATTTTTCATTAAATTCCAGGCAATTTTGTATTCGGAATCAGCTTTTTTTAATCGTTCCGATTTATGATAGGCAAGCGCCAAATAAAGATGGGACAGTTTATCATTCGGATTGAATTGGACTGCGGTTTTGAAAAGGGATACCATATTCTGGAAATTTGTATTTTCATAATACAACAGACCTAATCGATAATAGGTTCTGGTTAAATTTGGATTATATCGAATCGCTTTGTTGTAGTATTGCTGGCTTTTTTTTCTATCATTTTCAGCAAATTGTTCAAAATAAATAACGGCCAAACTTGTATCTGCGGAAATCATATTCTCATAATATAAAAATTCTTTTTCCCGAATGTGACCCAAATGATACCAGGCTTCCGCATGAGTGCTATCCAGTTCCACAATTGTTTTGAATTGGCTCTCAGCGGAAGACGTCAATTTTTGTTTCAAATAAAGATTGGCAAGTGTTAACCGGTAAGATATATTCCCGGGATCGTAAAGAATTGCCTTTTTTAAGGCTTCCTTCGCTTTGTTTCGACCAGAAATTGTATTGCGAGTTAAGTGTATTTTAGCAATTTCATAATAAGCCGTAGCAAATGATTGGCGTTTTAATATTGCTTTACGAAAAGACCTTAAAGCAGTAGCTTTACGCCCCTGTTCTAAAAACAGTAGTCCCTTTTTATAAAGACGACTCCCTTCTTCACGGTTTTGACCAATAATCCCGGCACAGGATAAAACAAATAAACACCCGCAAAAGATTGCACAATTTTTCAGTGATGAATTATTTTGACGGCGGGTAGATTTAAAACTTTGATTCACTTAAAAGCTCTCAGCACCAGAATCAAATAAATAAAAATGCCCACGTCGAACGTGGGCATAAATCCAGGTAAAAAACAAATTACCTTTGCTTCCTAAAATCTGAAGGAAGCTGATACTGTATAATTAACGGTTTTTATTTCTTCACGTAAAGTTCCGGGTTCAAATGTTTCCCACTTACCAAAAATTGCACCAATATCCAGTGTGAACTGCCGGTCAATTAAAAAACCTATCCCGGCGGTATAGAATTCTTTATCCGTATATGGAGCATTAATTTTATATGGCGTGGGATCCAGTAAATAACCGGCGCGTACCCTGGTGTTGGTACCGGGTAGAATAAGTTCTGCTCCTGCCCGATATTGTGTCGTCGACTGAAGATTTTTTGCAAAATCTCGATTGTCTACTTCCAAATCTGTTGGATCAGTATATTCTAATTGAGACCAATCCGAAAAAGAGAGTCCTCCTGAAACAGTCAGTAAGGGCAATGCTAAAGATACGCCAAAGTTAACCTTTAGCGGTTGCCTGATTTTATATTCATATTCTCCAACTGAAGTAGAATCGTAAAACGTATTGTCATCATAGTCAACCCGCTCGAAGGTGCTCCAATCTTCTTTTCCTTTGAATGTCACGGGAGATTCAATAGTAGCGCCAAATTTGACTCGATTGTTGACATTGTATAATAGAGCAAATGTCATCCCAACCCCGGATATACTGGTGTTAATATCATCCTGGAAAATCCAGGTATCTTCTTCATACAAATCCAGGTCGTCTGTTTCATTCAAATCCCAGGCATAATCATAGTCGCCGGCATAAATATTAAATGATCCACCAAGATACAGGTGCTTTGACAATTGTACAGAACCGGCAGCAACCCATTGCCGCAGCCCACCCCGGTCTAACTGGCTGGCAGATTGTAACACAGAATCATCCACACTGGTGTTAAAACCTTTAATAATAAAATTACTGTTGTAATTCGCAATACGATTATATCCAAATGCGAAAACCATGCTGCCACGATAAGTAGGGACAGGAAACACAAAACCTATGGAATTGAGGTTGCTGAAATTAGTTTTATCAGAAACCGAGGAATTATAATAACTTGTGTTGTTTTCATAAGACAAGGCATTGTATGAGCCTGTAAGTTCCATTCTTCGAATTTGTCCCAAACCGGCCGGATTCCAAAATGTAGCTGAATAATCATCGGCGATTGCCACGAAAGCGCCGCCCATCCCTATTGCACGGGCTCCTACGCCTTGGGTAAATCCCAATAATGGGATATTGGTTTGCGCCACTGATATTTCAAAGGCGAACAATACCCCAATACTCATAAAGACGGCTTTTCTAATTATTGAACGCATTTGTTCCTCCGCATCGTTAGAAATTCATTATTTCTTTTTGGTTCTGGAAGAGGAACTTCCTTTACTTGAACTTTTTGAACTCCCGGAGCTTGACCTGGTAGAACTCCCGCTTGACGAAGATCTTGTCGAAGACCTGGAAGAACTACCTCGATAGCTTTTTCCGCTTGAAGATCTGGATGAAGATCGAGATCTTGTAGAAGACGATGATTTGGTTTTACGAGACCCGGATGATCTTACTCCGCTTTTTGAACTCCCGGATTTTGATTTTGACCTGGACTTGGTTGCGCTACTCTTACTTCGTTTAACACGACTGGCGCCGGTCACAGCTTTTCCACTGCTTCCCCGTTTAACCCGGCTAGTTCCCGTTACGGACGATTTAGATTTACTGTTAGAACGCCTGGTTCGAGTTATTTTATTGTCTTTATTCTTAGTCTTACTTGAAAGTCTGGTCTTACCAATTATAGTTGTTTTATTGGTTCTGGATTTTCTACTCGTTGATTTAATTTTGGTCCGGCGTACTGATTTTTCATCGCTCCTGCTCACCGATGTTCTTCTTGTTCTATCGCTTCTCTCAATTGTTCGAACACGCGGTCCTTTATCAACCGTTGCTGAAGTATTCGGATTTTTACGGATACGCCTGACTTTAGATGTATTTATACCATTACTTGCAAAAGTAGTCATCCTCGGTAAAGGATTATTATCTTCCCTGTCAATGCCTCGGCGACGGCCAAAAGGTCTTCGATGTTGTGGTTTTGAATTTGCATAACCATAGGAATATCCTCCATAATAGCCGGCATAATAACCACCATAATACCCTCGGTAAGATCTATAATTGCGACGGCCATATCCATAATAATAAGGATTAGATGTGAAAAACGGGCCACAATAGAAAGAATCCCAATAATATCCTGGTCCATAGTAACCGCCGTAACCAAAACCACCGGAGCCATAGTACCACGGATCATAATAGCCAAATCCTACTGAATAATATGAGGGAGAATAAAAATCAATCCAACCTCTTGAAGGACGATAGTGGTGATAATGATGGACTTCTTGGTCGTCATCTTCATAAACAGTATCCTGCTCAGTTTCGTCATACTCTTCTTCATAATCGGGATCTTCTGCAGTATATTCCGGTTCATCATGGGTTTCGGTTACTGTTCTCATTTGAGTATAACAGCCGGAGAGGATAAGAAGGATTATTGTAAGAAAGGACAAGCCGAATAATTGTTTTACCTTTTTCATAATGTCCCTTTCAGTCTAGAAATTTTAGTTGATTCAATTTTGACTAGTTTTTACTACAACTTTAAAATAATTTAGTTCCCATATAATAGCAATAAAAAAAATAATTAGATTTGAATCGAAAATATTAAGGTTCCATCTTGAAGTAACTCTCTAAACGCATATTTCATTTTCAATACTGTAGATTTTCGGAAGTTTAAAATTAACCCTTAGATTTAGGAGAAAAAAATGGTTTTAGAAAGAAATGGTGTCACAGAGATGCATGGTAAACCGCTGACCCTTATCGGGCCTGAAATTAAGGTTGGAGATAAAGCCCCGGATTTTCGACTGTTAACGAACGATTTAAAAACAGTAAGCTTGTCCAATTATGAAGACAAAATAAAATTGATTAGCGTTATTCCTTCTTTGGATACTTCCGTTTGTAATGCTCAAACCCGCAGGCTGAATGAGGAAATGAATAACCTAAGTAAAGATGTGGTCGTTCTAACTGTTAGTGTCGACTTACCTTTTGCACAAAACCGCTGGTGTGGGGCAGCCAATGTTAACAATATTGTCACCTTATCGGATCATAAGGATACAAATTTCGGCGTATCCTATGGGGTACTTATTAAGGATGACCGGATTTTAACCAGGGCTGTTTTCGTATTGGATAAAGAGAATGTTGTGCGGCATGTGGAGTATGTTAGCGAGAATGTTAACCATCCGGATTATGAGGCTTTGTTGGATGCAGTGAAGAAAATATAATATGTAATCACTTATTTTTACTGGAATTATTATTAAGTTAGAAAATATTGATTATTTATTTCCCTGTTCAATATCAGTGCCGATGACCAGCCGTTTCACCCCGCATCTTTTTGCCAAATCCATAATAGTCACAACCAAACCATGGGGTACCGCTTTATCTGCACGAAGAACTAATGTCGGTTGGTCATTTTCGGCGATGGTTTCCTTCAATAGCTTTTCCAATCGGTCGATGGCAACGGGTTTATCGTTTAAGAACACCTGTCTTTGTTGATCCACATAAATAATCAGATTTTCGATTTGCTCAACTTGGGCAGATTGGGCTTTGGGCAATTCCAATTTAATTCCAGGTTGTTCCAAGAATGTTGAGGTCACCATGAAAAATATCAACAAAATGAAAAGCACATCAATCAGGGAAGTGACGTTTATCTGAACTTTCTTCCTGACTTTCTTTGATATTTGCATTTATTGTTACCCTGAATTTGCAGTTTTAGAATTCAAATCATCCAAGCTTTAATTAATTTCAACATCTCAGCCTTTACATCTATGGGTTGCTTTAATAACCAACTTAATCTTCTTGCGATTGATCCCTTTTGGCCTTACATTCATAACGGTTCCTCTTTATTTATTTGTTTTTTGTTGATTGATATTTCAAAAAATATTAAATCGAGAGGAACCATTCCTTTTTTAATTTCAACTAAGAATAAGATAACACCTAACATTGAAAATCTCTTCGGTATTGGGTGTTTATACTTGTTATTTTACCTGGTTAATTTTTTTCATCAAAACCATTAAGTATTTTTCGATATCCAGGATCAGGTTCTCGGTTTTATGGATGAAGTAATTGTACGCAATCAGAACCGGTATTCCGATGGAAAGCCCCACAACAGTGGTAATTAGCGCCTCTGATATTCCTCCGGAAAGCGCACTCCCCTGTCCGACTCCAATTTGTGAAATCACATTAAATACTTTGATCATACCAATAACGGTACCGAGCAGACCCATCAAAGGAGCTGCACCGGCGATGGTTTCTAATGCACCCAGTCCGCGTTCAAGCACACGCGATTCCTGCCTGCCCTGGTCTTCCAATAATTCTCGCAATTCTTCCTTTGGCAGTTCCCGGTTTTCCAATCCCACTTTGATCAGGTTTGTAAAAGTACTGTTGTTTTGATTGCAAATGACGTGGGTAGCGTCAATGTCTTTGGGTTCTTTTATCGATGCAAGCATTCTAACAACCTGGGGATTTAGCACCTTTTTTTGGCGCAGCTGAAAAGAGCGTTCCAAGATGATAGCCAGCGCAATAATTGAACTGCTAATCAGCGGGATCATCATGATCCCACCCTTACTCAAAAATGAATAGATCTCGTTTAGGATTTGCAATGGAGGTTCCTTTTTTAGCTTAATTTTTAGTAACTATTCAGCCATTAGCTATTGGCCTTTATCTTACTGATGAGATTGTTTATCATTTTTTGTTCACTATTTAACTGATCCATAATCACTTAACCATCTTTTGTTGGGTTTAAATTAAAAGATAGTTCTTCAATGATGAACCTAAAGCAATTTCTAAAACGGTTTAAAATCTATTTGACTGCATCGGCTGCAACCCTCGGCAATATTTGATGGTATTAGGTACAGCCGAACGATAGATTTGACTTCTTAGTTAACCCATATTTCTCTTCAACAGGAAGCCATTCTGCCAATCCCGAAGCGTCGGGATGGCATATCTTCTTGCCAAATATTCGGAGTCCTAAAATTTCTCACTTAATTTTTCCAATCCCGAATCGTCGGGATGCTAATAGCTGAACAGTTACAATTTTTATTTGTAAACCGTATAGACAAAAGTACCGGTTACTTCAAGATAATCTTCCGGGAAATTAGACGGCAGAGGACGAAACGGTGAAGAAGAATTCACCGCATTTGTACTGGTTTTCAACAGGGATCTATGGCCTTCCGTATCTAATATTTGAATGTCGAGTAAACTGCCATCTTTATTAATTAAGAAGCGTACTACTGAACGGCCCTCAATAATGCCCATTTTTGAAAATGCCGGCGGTGGAAAAACATGCGCCTGAATTTGTTTTTTTAGATATAATAAATAAGGCGCAAAATTCCAATTGTAAGTATTGAAAGCGAATCCACCCAGCTCTTCGACACTAAATTCCTTGTTTTCAAAACTGGGTCTGGAGGCTTGAGGTTGCGAGGCGGGTTTTTTTCCAACCAAAAGGTCCCGACTAAAACTTCGACGCTTTGTCGGATCTAATGCGAATTCCTTCAATTCTAATTCCGATTGGGATTCACTTTTAGTTTCTTTTGAATCAATTGGTTCAGCCTCGGCTGTTTGTGCGGCCTCGTTAGATGGATTCAACTGATTGGTAGGAATCTCTGCAAATTCTGTCTGTCCCGGGTTAAACGGTAAATCACTAATATTCTCGGTTCTTTCCGGATTCATAGCAGTCATGCTTTTATCGGAGGCAAAACGGGTTTCGTCAGGAAGTTTGTCAGTATTGGATTGATCCGGGGTGTCAACGAGCTCAAATACGATGTCATTGTTTTTATCTTTGGCTTCTATCTCAGGAACCATATCGAAAAACCGGAAATTAGTCGCAGATCCGAATAGGAATATTAATATCAAATGCAATAAAAGCGAAGCGGCAATAAACCAGCGTAACCGGTTATTCCAGTTGGGCTGAATTTGTTCAAAGATATCAGCCATTCCTAATACCATAAATATTTAGAAAGATTATTTTCACAAAAACGATTTTTATATTTGAAATGTCATCAAATCGCTTCCCAGGGTGACTTTACCACCAAACAGTTCTTTTAGTTCATCGGCCGGATTTGTCTTATGGACCGGGTAAAGATGAGTTAACACGACATGTTTGCATTTGCAGGCAGTGGCGATCCTGCCTACTTCAAGCGGTGTAAGATGACCATTGACCTTCTTTGTTGATGGGAATGAACATTCAATCACCAATAAATCCGTTTCAAAAGCCAGGTTGATAATCGACTCACATTCATCCGTATCGCCCGAATAGGTAATGGATTTACCGTTTGAAGTTGTAATACGATATGCGATTGACGCTTCCGTATGTTTGACCGGGGAGGTCTCCAACTTTAATGATCCGACCTCTATTTTTGCAGAATCCAATTCGACCAGTTCCAATGGATATTCAGGATTTGTAATCCAATTACCGTACACGTTTGAAACTTTATCCAAATATTCACGAAGGCCCACGGGACCAAGAATTCGTAAATCTTTCGCTCGGGTAAACCCAGGTGTATGTCTTGTTGCAAAAAGAAAGGGGACCAAATCAGTAACATGGTCGGGATGGAAATGTGAAATACAAATAGCATCCACTTTTTTGTAATCGATTTTGGCTTCAAGCATGCGCCGCATGGTTCCATTGCCAATATCCAGAAGGATTGTGATATCTTGATGACGTACAACATACCCGGATGCATTTCTTTCAGGATTTGGGACACAAGTCCCGGTTCCCAATAAGGTAAGTTCCAATTGTCCTTCATCCATTTTTTGTTTCTTCCACCACCCAATCGATGTAGTCTTTATTTCCCGTGAAAACAGGGATCGCTAGAATTTCAGGAACATCATAACTGTGGATTTCCTTTACCTTATCGATCAACGCGTCTACTCTGTTTTCCGTGGTCTTGATCAATAGTAATATTTCCTTCTCGTTTTCGATGTTCCCCTGCCACCTGAATATGGAAAAAATTTGCGGAACCAAATTGACGCATGCCGCTAATTTATTTTCCACCAGGTTGCTGCCAATTCGCTTGCCTTCTTCTTCAGAAGCAACTGTAACAAAGACCATTAGAATTTGTTCCATTTGATAAACCTCTAAAATCTCCTGTAAATAAAACAATTAATTAGTATCTGACGAAGACACCCATTCTGTCATTCCCGCATTGCTTACCCGTTAAAAACGTACGGGTACAAGTTTAGCGGGAATCTACTCCACTTGGAATGATTAGATTCCGGCTCAAAGTTTTTTTCAGACACTAATTAGATTTCAATCGTTCATTCATAATCCGCTCTAAACGCGGTTTGTAGATCAAATCAAAAGTACTATCTTTACCCGGGAACAATTGTAGAACAGTAAAGCGTGTGGCACGAATTAGATTTATCATCTCAACCTGGGTTAATTCGGATTGAGCCAGCATGGAGCATGTTAAATCCACCATGAGCCGTGCTTTACGAATTTTCTTATTCTCAGCAAGAATGTCCGGCTGCGATTTCATTAAATTACCTATATGGCATTATCTTAAAAGTTAGGGTTTCATGGCATTAATCCAACAATTAAATTATAGTGAAAATTAATAAACGATACAAACAAAGAATAGTAAAAAGTTAGCTTTGTAACCGGTATCCCTAAAAAAACAATTTATTTTGTTGCAATATTTAATACCGCTGGAAAAATTTGTCTGGCTTAAATCGATATCTTGTAATATTTATTGATATAAAGAAAAGCGATCATCCATTTAGAAGAAAGAATTCTAATGAAAGTTATAATCAATTTAGCAAAATTCTTTGTAGTACTTTTTATTCTCACCGGTTGTTCGAAAGATTCACCAACATCTTCGGAACAATCTGAAGGTGAAGCTTATCTTGAAACAAATGGCAAGCGAGAGGGTGTTATAACGACAAGTAGTGGTTTGCAATATGAAATTCTCATTCAAGGTGACGGAGCGAAACCAACGATATCTAGTACCGTTGTCGTTCATTATAGAGGCACAAAAATCGATGGCACTGAATTTGACAGCTCCTACGGTGGCGCACCGCCTACTTTTTCTGTTTCCGGCGTCATTGCAGGTTGGACCGAAGCGCTTTTGTTAATGAATGTGGGCAGTAAATACCGCCTCGTGATACCGCCTTCGTTAGCTTATGGTGCGCGAGGTCAGGGAACCATCGGTCCAAATGAAGTTCTTATCTTTGAAGTTGAGTTGCTGGGGATACAGTAGATTTTGTGATTGGCCGGAATTAATTATTAAGTATTGGATGAGAACCTATTTTCTTTAATTCTCCGGAATATTCACAACTCTTTTTCTGGACATTAATCCGAAAAAAATTTCCAGGTAACAGCGGGTTTCGTCTCGTTCAAGGTTGGAAACATACTTCCAGAATCCATACATCCGTGAAAACGTCATCAGACGGGATGCATAAAGTTTCCAGGTGTATCTTTCCTCCACACATTTAATACTATTCGTGGATATTTCTTCCTAATACTTGTTATCATATTGGCATTTTTTGAAACATGCTACCATCAGATTAGAAATAATAATAATTTGATTTTATCGAATAAAGTCCTTAATTTAGGGTCGTGATATAATAGCCATAATAAGAACCTAAATAATAGGCGTAACAATGCAACAAGCAAAATTTAGTGTAGCAGAATCTCAAATTGATTTTCTAAAACGATATTCTCAATTTGGTTTTAAAGATAAGAGCTCGATGGTAAGAGCAGCGCTTGAAGAATTGAGAATAAAACTCGAACTACAAAGCTTAAAGGAATCGGCTGACTTGTACGCAGAAATATATAAAGAAGATTCTGAACTTCAAGAGCTGACTGACTCTGCTATTTCTGATTGGCCTGAATCATGAAACTTGAACGCGGTATGGTTGTAAATGTTAATTTGGATCCAACAAAGGGTTCTGAAACTGGAAAAACTCGGCCTTGTATAATTGTAACGAACGACGTTTATAATGAAAGAGTGCCTGTAATTCAAGTGATCCCAATTACAGGTTGGAGTGAAAAAAAGGCTAGGATCAAAACCAATGTTGAAATTGAACCTACGAAATCAAATGGTCTACAAAAAAAGTCGATCGTAGATTGTTTACAAACTCGTCCGATTGATCGACGTTATCGATTAGAAAAAATCCTTGGTGAAATATCTAAAGAACATATTCTACAAATTAATCGAGCATTAAAAATAGTATTTGATCTTTAAAAAAACCAATCCTCACCTTATTCAACCTCCGCTTGTCTTTACTAGTATTGTTGAATAAATAATTATTTGGTTCCAATTGTTATCGAATCAAAACGAAGAACCACTTGATTTTGACAAGGCGATATGATTAAATTAGATTTGATGTCATAAAATATTTGACTACGCTCTTTCTAATTTACAAGAGGTTATGCATGTTAACAAAAACACTCGATGAGCATATTGAAATAACTAAGGGCATTAATGACAACATAAGAAGCCGGTCTTCTTGGAGCTAGCTCAAGTCGTTAGCTCTGAAATAGAAATGTCTCAGTCCTATCGGAGTTAACCCGGTTTGTGAAAGTTATCAGCCATCCGGATTTTCCTGATACCTATGGCTCTTGTCATATCTGCAGATGAGCTGTGTCTCAATCACGGAGGGTTGTCATGTTTATAGCCCGGAACCTGGCGCTGCCGAAGGGTTGTGATTCTGAGTTTTGGAGATTTATCAAAACTTATTATGGAGGTGACAAAATTACTTTAGGAAATGTTTTGGTGTATCTCATCCCCATTTCGGCGATCATATTCGTGACAACTCTCGCCGGATGGGCTATCTACTAGAACCATAAAAAGAACATGGCCCTCATTGAAAAAGGACTGTATCAACAAGAGGAACATGGTAAGCCCACAAGTCCGACAAGTCTGGCCGCCCAGAAAGTGCTCGGTTGGGGGTTGGTGTTGACAGGCTTAGGGGTTGCCTTGGTCATCGCTTCAGTCTGGACAGGTGACCCTGACGCCATGCAGGGCGGACTTGTCTTCGGTTTTATCGGGGTAGCGCTGTTGATCTTCTTTGCGGTCATAAGGGAGCGAACAACTTCTTAGTGTGGCCAAAGGGGCCGTTTAGCCAAAGCTTATTTTACCAAACCGATGCCACCACTCCCTGCGATGGCATCGGTATAAATAAATCCTCTAATTCGAAGCCTGCGCTTTCGCTCTTTCTTTCATATCTATCTGAACTGCCGGAATCGAAGCGTCTCTAACCAGCTGGTTAAATGCCGGAATATCCTCCCTCATTACGGCGCTGAATTTCGCTAATTCTTCATCTATTTGTGCGGTCAGTTCATTCTTCACCGCAATAATCTGTTCAGTTGGAGGATAATCGCCAACAGAAGCTGTGCCACCCACTGCCGCCAGTTTATTATTCAAGCGGATCGGAAAATTGAGAGGATCCTGCCGGCTCTGGTTTTTGGTCTGGTACAATGCTTCTTCAATCATGGTCATTTTTTTGGTTAATGCCTTGCCGGCTTCTTCTATTTGCTTCGCGCCATCATATTCTTTCGCTCGTTTTGTCACGGCTTTAACCTGGCTGCGTACATCACGAATTTGCTTAATGGCAACATGGGCTTCAGTCAGTTTATCGCGGACAGCGATGAGAAAATCAAATTGGGTTTGAATATCCTCTTGTGTCGACGAAGACCTTGGATCCTTCAAAATTTCGAAAGGAACGGTTGTAGAGTCTGTGCCGACAACCAATCTCGCCTGATAGCTGCCAGGCACTGCTCTCGGCCCCGTAACGCTACCAGCCCACATGATCAGTTTTGGAAACGTTTCTGCATCGGGATAACGCATATTCCAGGCAAAACGGTTTGCCCCAACTTCAAGTGGCAACTGCTTATTTTTCTCCTTTGCTTTCGGGGAATAGCTGGTGATCAATGTGCCGTCATTCTCCAAAATCCTTAAATTCACAGAACTGCTGTCCGGCAAGTCTTTAAAATAATAGTTAAACACAACACCGCTGGGTGGATTCTTTCCCGCTGATCCACCTCCGCCGCGACGGGAGCCGCCGGACATCCGATAGCTTGGTCGCGGTTCGTACAGCCAGGAGTTGCTTTGCGCAACTTGTTCCGAAAGTTGGTGTAAAACGGTCAGATCATCCAGAACCCAAAAGGCACGACCCTGGGTGGCAACGATCAGGTCGTTATTCTTGATGGCCAGATCCGTAATCGGGACAATGGGTAATTCCAGTTGAAAGGATTTCCAGCTTGTGCCGTCATCAAATGAAAGATACATGCCGCTTTCGGTGCCGACGAACAGTAGTCCCTGCCGGACTGGATCTGCTCTAATTACACGGGTAAAATGCAAAGGATCGATGCCCTTGGTGATCTTCTTCCATGATTTGCCGTAATCAGTAGTTTTGTACAGGTACGGTGTAAAATCGTCTGATTTATAGCGGGTACCGGCGACATACAGTCCGCCCTTTTCAAATGGATTTGCTTCAATACTGTTGACTTGCATCCATTCCGGAAAGATCTTTTTCGGCGGTGTCACATTGTCCCAGTTTTGGCCGCCGTCTCGCGTTACATAAATCAGACCATCGTCCGAGCCAGTCCAAATCACGCCGGGTTCATGAGGGCTCTCTACAACTGTGAATATGGTTGCATAATATTCAATACTGGTGTTGTCTTTAGTAATCGGTCCGCCCGATGAGCCTAATTTAGACCTATCGTTAATCGTAAGGTCAGGGCTGATGGCTTGCCAGCTTTGTCCTTCATTCGTAGTTTTAAACAAGACGTTACCGGCTGCATAAAGCGTATTGGGATCATGGGGTGAAAACAGGATTGGGAAATTCCATTGAAAACGATACTTCCAATCCTCGGCGCCGTGCCCCATTGGATTATCCGGCCAAACGTTGACAGCCCGTCTTTCACCAGTTTTATGATTGATCCTGACCAGGAATCCGCCGTAAGAACCGCCGTACACGATATCCGGGTTGTCGGGATGAGGAGCGATCCAACCGCTTTCACCGCCGGCAGTTGGCTCCCAATCTCTTTCGCCTATACTGCCGCCACTCGACCGGTGTACAATTCGCACTGTGGAATTATCTTGTTGTGCGCCATAGATTTTATATGGAAAGGAATTATCAGTAGTCACACGGTAGAATTGGGCCGTAGGCTGATTATTGTATGTACTCCAACCAGCGCCGCCGTCGTATGTCACTTGTGCACCGCCATCGTCGCCAATAACCATTCGGTTCCCATCCTCAGGTGCGATCCACAAATCGTGGTGGTCGCCATGAGGTGTACGGATACTTTCGTAGGTTTTGCCGCCATCTTTCGAGCGCCAGAATCGAACATTAAGAACATAAACGATGTCCTGGTTCATGGGATCTGCATAAATTCGCGTATAGTACCAGGCTCTTTGCCGCAGTTTTCGCTCAGAGTTGATTTTCGTCCATTTTTCCCCGCCGTCTTCTGAGCGATAAACCCCGCCATCTTTGGCCTCGATAATGGCCCACACCCGGTTGGAATTTGCCGGCGAAACCGTAACCCCGCTGATGCCAATTATTCCTTTAGGCAGACCCTCATTGTGGGTAATGTCTGTCCAGTTATTGCCACCATCGGTTGATTTCCAGATGCTCGAGCCTTCACCGCCGCTTTCCAGGCTGTAAGGTGTTCGCAGAAGGCGCCACATACTGGCAAAAAGAATGCGTGGGTTGGAGGGATCCATCATTAAATCGACTGCGCCTACTTCGTTGCTGACAAATAAAATCTGCTCCCAGGTAGTACCGCCATCTTTACTTCGATAAACACCCCGTTGTTCATTCGGGCCGGAAATATGGCCCAACACCGCTGCGTAAACCAGTTCCGGATTTTTGGGATGGATTCGAATTCTGGGAATATACCGCGAATCTTCCAGGCCAATCTGTTTCCAGGATTTACCCGCATCTGTCGATTTCCACATGCCATAACCATGGGAAACATTGCCGCGGACGGTAACTTCTCCGCCGCCGACATAAATTACGTTAGGGTCCCATTCACTGACTGCAACCGCGCCAATGGAACCGCCAAAATAGTCATCGGAAACATTTTTCCAGGTTTGACCGCCATTTGTAGTTTTCCAGACGCCACCGCCGGTACCGCCAAAATAGAACGTGACAGGATTTCCGGCAACGCCAGCTACAGCAGCCGATCGACCGCCGCGAAACGGCCCGATGTTGCGGTACTCAAGAGAGCTGTACAGACTCTCATCGAAATCGACGCGCTTTTGGGCGAATGCTTCGGGAATAAGCATCGTGGTCATTAAAATACAAACCCAGACCATAATGAAAGCTTTAAGGATTTGTTTTTCTTTCATGATGATAACCTCCGTTAGTTTAGTTGTGTACTAAATACTAAAGCACCCTGAGCGGAGTCGAAGGGTGGTATACTTTTCGAAACCACTCATGCTTCGACTCCGCTCAGCATGGCTAATTCTAATTGATGGCGATTTTGCCATTGCAGAGCTTTGTGATACTAGTATTAATCAATGCTGAATCGAAATATCCAACTTCAGCGGCTCGTATTCCTTAAAAAAGGAAAGATCTGCAGCATCCACAGCATCCTTATATTCTTTCCAGGAAGTTGCGAAAAAACCATTAATCTTGGTAACTGCTACTTGCATACTAGCTTCGGCGTGTTTGATGGCCATTCGTTCTGTTGAACCCAATGCGGCATGCCAGGCGCGAAGATAGGAAGATGCCGAACGGATTTTGGAAGCAACCACCAGGGGATCTCTACGAATTCCCTGGACATCCTGCTTGGACAAAACAAATTCAATCAGAGCATCGATCGAATCGCCAATCGCTTTGCCTTTTTTCTTTAGATCTTTTGCAACATCGTCGGTTCGTTCTTTGATTTGTTTGGAGATCATGCTCTTTGTTTCTTTCGCTTCCCGTACCCGATCCATCGCTTCAGTAGTAACTTCAACTTTAGCTAAGAATTGATCGTACAAAGCGTTCCTTTCCTGCAAATCACGATCAGAAATTTCAATGCGCGGGTCCAGTTTTACAGAGATTTTAGTCGAGGTGTTTGCTTTACCATCACTGATTCGGACAGTATAACTACCCTGCATAACAGGAGCGCCACCCGGTTCCTGGGCATCCGGACGAGTGGGTTTAGATTGATTGGGGAAGCGAGCGCCTTTTCGCCGTAATCCCCAATAAATACGATTGATGCCTGGTTCAACATTCCTCTGGAAAGTACGAATGACTTCATCATCTCTATTTAGAATTTCTATTTTCACTTTGTCCTTATTCCTGTCTAATCTTGGACCACCACCACCGCCAAATCTTCCTCCACGGAATTGAGTCTGTTCAGTCGCTGGTTCACGTTGCTCTACTTTCTTCTTTTTCGCATTAGGATCCGGATTGTATACAAACGAGATCATGCCGCCCCGATCTCGATTTTCACCGGCATATTCAGCTTCCGCCGCAAATCGAGTGCCGGCAGCTTGCCGGTAAATAGCCTGGATCGCATCGGGTGGTGTAAAGGCATGAAGACGTTTGTCCAGAATTTCAACGCCTTCTTTTACCAGGGCTCGCAGCGGGCGAATGTCGTCCAGAACATAAGCAGAGCGGCCAAAGGTGCCAATCACAAGATCGTGCTCGCGCGGGTGAATAGCTAAATCCATTGTGGATACCGTGGGGAAACCATTGGTCCATTTTGTCCAGGTCTTGGCAAAATCGATACTGATATAGAGGCCAAACTCGGTCCCCAGGAAAAGTAAATTCGGTTCGACAGGGTCCTGAATGATGGATAAAGCATAGCCCCATACTTCCTCATCTTTAACCAATTGTTTCCATGATTTGCCAAAATTCGTAGTATGATAAACGTATGTTGTCCAGTCATTGCGACGATGATTATCCAAAACGACAAAGGCTTCACCGGCATTATAGGTAGAAGGCCTGATTTGCGGTACCCACGTGCCTTCCGGTACACCTTTTATTTTACCGACAGTATTCGTCCATGTTTCTCCACCATCTTGCGTGATTTGAACATTGCCGTCATCGGTGCCAACCCAGATAACACCTTGTTGAACCGGGCTGGGCGCTACGGAAATGATAGTCGTGAAATTTTCTGCCTGGGTAACGTCGTAGGACAAACCGCCGCTGTCCAGTTGTTTCTGTTTTTCAGGATCGTTGGTTGTCAAGTCCGAAGAAATGATTTCCCAATTATCGCCGCGATCTGTGCTTTTATGCAGAAACTGACTGCCATAGTAAATGGTTGTCTTGTCGAAGGGATCATGGGCGATACCGGCGTTCCAGTTAAAGCGCAAATGCATGTCATCCGGATGAATCGGTTTTATATTTTTCTGGCTGCCTGTGACCAAATCATACCTGCGAAGATTTCCGCCCTGGGACATGGCATAGCCATAACGGGAATCGCTTTGATCCGGAACGACATCAAAAACCATCGCCAAAAGCCACTTCCTCCCAGTAAGCGTTACGAATGCCACCGTTGCGCCAAACCTGGCTTGGCCCGCGCCAGGAGCCATTGTCCTGCATACCGCCATAGACATTGTAAGGAGTTTCCATATCTATATTGATGTGATAAAACTGCGCCAGCGGCAGGTTTTCCACAAACCGCCAGGATTTGCCCATGTCATGAGATATGGCCATGCCGCCATCATTGCCGTCGATTAGGAAACTGGGGTCATCCGGATGAATCCACCAGGCGTGGTGATCCGGATGAACTCCACGCATTAAGCTCTGAAACGTTTTACCGCCATCGTGACTGACGGTAACGCGGGAATGTAAATTATAAATACGGTTTTCGTTGTTCGGATCCACGTGAATTTCGCCGTAATAAAACGGACGGTTACTAACATTTTTATCTGTAACTTTAATCCACTTGAATCCGCCATCCTCAGATTTATACAATGCATTTTGCTTGGATTCTATTAGA
>JADFJB010000080.1 GCA_022566355.1 candidate division KSB1 bacterium | reverse complement strand
AAAACTGCATGTAAGTGTTTGTTTCTTCGCGATCTTTGCGCCTTTGCGGTAAGAATTTATGAATTATCCAGGTTAATTAATCGTTGAAACCATATTTATTTTGATAAATTGAATTTTTTTTAAAATAGTGGAGTCGCTAAATCTTTGTTATGAAATAAACATCAATCATCTTACTAATAGGGACTCGTTATGAAAAAAGCATTAGTCATTTTTTTTGTGATTTTGATTGCAATCATTAGCGTTGCCTGGCTTGCGGCTTCGTTCATCGTACCGGAGATACTCGATCGCAAATTCAACGCAGTACTACTACCGGAGGCAAAAGAGAGCCTGTCTGCCAGGGCGAAGGCGTTGCATTCCTCCCTTCTGATTGCCGATCTGCACGACGATGCTCTGATTTGGGGACGGGATTTGCTCCGGCGTAAAGATTATGGCCAGGTCGATTTACCACGTCTGCGGGAAGGGAACGTCGCATTGCAGGTTTTTTCCGTTCCAACGAAAGTGCCGAAAGAGCGCGGCCCCCACGGTACCCGCGCAGACGGTTTGAATCTGATCACGCTCTCGGCGCTCACACAAATCTGGCCGCCGGCAACCTGGTTCAGTCTCAACAGCAGGGCACTCTACCTCGCCGGACGATTGCATGACTTCGCGGAAGAGTCGGGCGGCGATTTTCGTATCCTGAAAACATCGGGCCATGTGGAGCAATTTCTCAGCGACCGGCAGCAAAATGTGCACTTGACAGCGGGGCTGTTGGCCATCGAAGGCTTGCACTCTTTGGAAGGAAATCCGGACAATCTTGAAAAACATTTTCGCGCCGGTTATCGGATTCTCGGCCTCGTCCACCAATTCGACAATGAAATCGGCGGCTCATCGTATGGTATTGAAAAAGGCGGCTTGACCGAGTTCGGCCGCATGATCATTCGCCGCATGGAAGCATTGCACATGACCGTAGATTTGGCGCACGCTTCTCCGGTACTCATTGATGATGTAATGGAAATCGTCACCCGGCCTGTTCTCGTTTCGCATACCGGGGTGCAGGGCACTTGTGACCGCAGCCGTAATCTGAGCGACGCGCACGTTCGCGCGATCGCCAGGACCGGCGGTGTCATCGGCATTGGGTTCTGGAGTGGTGCAGTCTGTGGGGTCGATCACGGCCAGTCGATTGCCCGCGCAATTCGCTATGTCGCAGACCTGGTCGGCGTTGAGCATGTCGCACTGGGCTCGGATTTCGACGGCGACAAGCTGCCCTTCGATGTAACCGGCATGGTTTATATCACCCAAGCCCTGCTCGATCAGGGCTTCGAAGAGGATGAAATACGCATGATTATGGGCGAAAATATTTTTCGGCTATTGCGTGAAGTTTTGCCTGGTGGCTGAAGCGCTACTTCAGGCGGACTGTATATCGGCTACCCATTTTGGGCTTTTGCTCTGGGACGTCGACTCCGGTGACTTGCAGCAAGTTGCTGCATTGAGCTTCTATTACGTTAATAATGATTGATTGAAAGCAATCGAAGTGAGATTACGTATAACAATTTGCTTTATCACATTTGAAACCATGTTCCCAATCTGCAAAGTTATCTATCCATCTAAATATCCAAACAAAGTTAAGAAAATCCTTGACTTTTGATTTCTCAACAAGTAATATCCTATCATTTGGTGGACTTCTAACAAACCATCATAATAGCTGAAGTTGCTTATGATATGTAAGACAATTTCATACTTTACTCTGTGAGATAAAAATGCACGATTTCTTAAAAATAATTGGATCCAACAGGGAACTTCAACATGTTGATAAATCTCCATCTACGTTATCTCACGGGTAAACAAAATCCTCGAGAAGCTCCTTTCGACTGCGCTCAGGACAAGCGGTGAAGGCGGTAACTTCCCGACGAATCGGGACAAGTCGTCCCGCGCATATTTATTTCAGGAGATTTCAGAGTGATTGGCCAAACCATCTCCCATTACAAAATCTTACAGAAGATAGGATAGGGCGGGATGGGTGTGGTATATAAAGCCCAAGACACAAAACTTGATCTTGTCGTCGCCCTTAAGTTCCTGCCTGCCAACATCAATGCTAATGAAGAAGATAAGAAACTCTTTATCCATGAAGATTTGAACAATAGCCTCTCTAAGTATTTCTTGACATCGCTATCGATTGGAAGTAAATTGTCATGGTCATATATTGTCTCTCCTTATAATGGAGTGACAATGCTATCTATATTTATTATTATTAAGCACTTACATCACTTATTAGCAAGTGAGAAATGTTAGTGATAATATTTAGAAGTATTAACTAAAATATGGAGGGAAGCCATGCGATACAACCGTTTTTTCTTCATTATTTTCTGTCAAATAACATTTTTATTTTACATCCCCAATAAACCAGTTTTTGCTCAGAATGATTTTTGGCAGAAAACCAATGGCCCGTTTGGTGGCCATATTAATGCATATGCCATTAATAATGATGGCCATATCTTTGCGGGGACAGTGGATCGTGGTGTATTCCGTTCGATGGACAATGGCGAATCCTGGCTGCAGATTAATACCGGTTTAACAGAGCCGGATGTTTTTTCGCTGGCCATTAATAGTGATGGTGACATTTTTGCCGGAACTTATAGCAGTGGTGTATTTCGTTCCCGTGATAATGGCGCAACCTGGAACCAGGTTGATACCGGCATTACACCAACAACGGAAAACTGGATTAGTGCTTTTGCCATTAATCACGATGGCGATATATTTGCAGGAACCTGGAGAGCGGGTCTATTTCGTTCTACTGATAATGGCTCCACCTGGGTTTATAGGGGAGTTGGACTACCAGATGCAAGAATTTTTGCTCTTGGCATCAATACATCCGGTGATGTTTTTGCCGGTACACTCAGAGGTGTTTTTAAATCGACTGATAATGGCGATAGTTGGCTGGAGGCCAATAATGGTTTGACCACGGCCGTGTACACACTGGCCATTCCATCAGACCGTGATAATACTCTCTTCGCGGGATCGGATAACGGTGTATATCATTCCGATAATAATGGTGTAACCTGGAACAGGCTTAACAATGATTTAATTGAAACATCCGTTCGTACTCTTTTTATCCCAACAGAAAGAGCAAGTGATATCCTTGCCGGTACAAATAAAAAAGGGGCTTTTCGCTCGACGGATTATGGGTTTACCTGGAACCCATTAGATAGCGGATTGAACAATACGGTTATTAACGCTTTTGCGATTAATCCCAAGACCCAGGATATTTTTGCCGGTTCCCGCCATACCGGTGTATTTCGATCTGAAGATAATGGCAATTCCTGGAGTCAGTTTAATAATGGCTTAACGGTAATAGCTGTGCATGCTCTTGCTGTCAATTCCAATACCGGAGACGTTTTTGCCGGCGCCGGTAATGGCGGCATCTATCGCTCCGATGATAATGGGTTCAAGTGGCAACAGCTGAACAACGGTTTAACGAATACGGATATTTCTTCACTTGTAACAAGTGGGTTTAATGAAGCTTTCGCCAGCACATGGAATGAAGGTGTTTTCCGATCGATCGACAACGGAAAAACATGGCACCAAATCAATAATGGTTTAACTGGGAAGCTCGTCTATACCCTTGCTATCAATAGTTTTGGGGATTTATTTGCGGGCACACTTAGTGGTGTGTTTCGTTCTTCAGATAAAGGCAATAGCTGGCAGCAGGTAAGTAATGGTCTGGACAATAAGGCTGTTTTTACACTTACAATTGATGTCAAAGGTCAACTATTTGCCGGCACCAATGATGGCATCTTCATATCAACCGACAATGGCCAAGGATGGACTAAAAGGAGTAATTTTTTAGACAACATTGCAGTGAGTACGATAGCAGTTCATGAAAGAGGCTACCTATTTGCCGGAACCAACAATAATGGCGTCTATCGCTCTTTAGACGATGGCAACTCCTGGCACCGTATCAATAATGGTTTAGCTAATACAAGAATCAATACAATGGGTATTCTACCAGGCTTGAATGGCGGCATCATTGTTGGCACAGGAGGAAATTTTAATGGAGTTCAATTCCGTGGTGTATATTTTTCAAATGATTTCGGCGACAACTGGAGCCGGTTTAATGAAGGCTTTCCTGAAAACATTGCAGTTTATACCATTGCCGTTGATGGTAAAGGTAATGTTTTTGCCGGCACAGATTATGGCGTATTTTTAAATGAAGCCTCTACAACATCTGTTAAAGAGATCTCGACTGAAGTGCCTGACCTATTTGCATTATCCCAAAACTATCCCAATCCCTTTAATCCATCTACTACAATTCGGTTCGAACTTGCACAGCCATCGAATGTCCGGCTTGATCTATTTGATATTGCAGGAAGAAAAGTCGCAACCATGATTAACAAAAACTTTGAAACCGGAACCTATTCTCTTGATTTTGATGCCGGGGGATTGCCGAATGGTATTTATTATTATCGCATGCAGGCAGGAGAGTTTGTAAAGACCAGGAAACTATTATTGTTGAAGTAGATTTTTTATTTTTAAGAATTGTTGATTTTCAAATAATTTATGTGCCTAATATGTACCCCAAGCATTTTTAGGTAGTCATACCGTCAAAAATAAAACACCGTAAACTCAATGTTTACAAAGTTCCAAGAGGCGGGGCGAGAGAATTTGAACCTTCGACCCCATGACCCCCAGTTCGGGAATCTTAATATTCAAATATTTATTTTTATTGGCTTTTTCCAAGAGACTCCTCAATGAAATAATTATTATCTCCTATTAATTCCCAATGACTCCAAAATATCACAGGGTTTAATAAACAATAGAATAATAATTGTTATCATTTTGATATTATTCTACTAAGACCATCTTCTTATTTTGAATAAATCCTCCGGAAATCATCTGATAAATATACATTCCTGTGGCAACTTTACTATCATAAGAATTTCTGCCATCCCAATTAATAGTATGATAACCAGTTTTGGTTTGCTGATTCTTAACCAGTATTATAATTTCTTCTCCAAGTAGATTATAAATCCTAATTGTTACGTTGCTATCAAAAGGCAAACCACAGGTTATAGAAGTGATTGGACTAAAGGATTTGGAAAATTCTGATATAATTCAAAATCTTCAGGAATTAAAAATTCGTCCTTATGAATTAATAGCAGTTGACGTAGATCGTTCGAAATTGCCCCTTTTAATTCAAATGGGAGCGTTTAATAGACGACCTTATCTGAACGGTCGATGGATCAAAGATAAAGAGAGAAAGCTAGGACACAGAATATTGCCATACAATCCAGAATTAAGAGAAATTACAAAGATAAATAGATTGCCTAATAAATTTGAGTTCATAAATTTATTGTTGAATTGCGAAAGTAAATGTATATTATAATTCATTGTTCTTTCAAAACATCAACAAAGGAGTTATGCCGGGGCCATTTTTAAAAAGAGTGGCAAATGGTATATTGACTATTATGATAACCTGGATAAACGACGCCGGGGATGTGTTGGATTTAGCAAAGTGATGGCCAAAAAGGCTTATGAAGCTAGAAAGGGTAAAATTGCACAGGGCAGATTCAACCTGGAGCTATAGGCAGCAGTGAATCTTTTTGCACATTTTTAATGAATACCTGTGCTATTCCCAAAGCTACAAGTCGTCTTACAGAGTCGGGTGATAGTTGCTAAACACTTGGGTAATCACTTCAAGAAGATTCCATTGGTTAAAATCACACCAAATCAAATTGAGCAATATAAACAACAAAGGTTAAAAGAAGGATGATGAAGTCCAAAGATTACTTCAAGAATGTTCATCCTGGTTGCGTCCCTATTGTACTCACGGCTGTAAAAACAAGAATCCGGATACGGGAAATATTGGATTTTGCGCTGGCAACATGTTCATCTAAATTCACAACTAATCACAGTTGAATGATCAAAATCAAAGGAGTTTCGTGTAATCCTTTTAATGCGATTTTGAAGCTACTAATGTTTGAATTACCTCGGAATAGTGACTATGTTTTTCCTAATGAGAATGGAAAGCCATTTGTCAACATACAAAAGGGCTTTTACAGTGCAGTTAGACGAGCCAGGATTGGTCATTTACGCTTTCATGATCTAGGACATCAGTTCGGGAGTCAACTCATAATGAGTAGAGTAGATTTGGTAACTGTGAAAGAGTTGCTAGGACATAAAGATATTTCTGCGACTATGCGGTATGCTCATTTTAATGTCGAACGCAAACGTCAGGCGGTGAACCCTTTGCCTTAAGGTTTCCGATTTCATGGTCACCAAATGGTTACCAGGATTAAATCGTCAGAAAAACAGGCTCGTAAGTTATTGTAAATTAAAGAATGCCCCTGTAGCTCAGTAGGATAGAGCACCGGTTTCCTAAACCGGGTGTCGCAGGTTCGAATCCTGCCAGGGGTACAGATTGTGGAAACAGGTATTTAAAATAAGACAAAAGGATAATCAATGTTAAAACCTAAAAGAAGGTTAAAAAGAAGAGAAATTAAAGAGGATAAATTTGTTACATTTATTGCGAATGCTTCCGATTTTTTTTCAGAAAACAGCAGGAATATTATAATGGGTGGAGGAGCGTTGATCCTAATTGTTGCCGTTGTCTTTTTTATGATGAAAAGCAAGCAGAACGCCAATCTTTCCATTTCAGCTAAATTGCTTCGTGCCGAAGAATTGTATCATCAGAACCAATATGATGCATCCATCCCCATTTTACAGCAACTAGTGGATGAGTATTCCGGTGGCATCCTTAAAGCCTTGCGCCCTAAAAACGCCGGAATTGCTACCTATTATTTGGCCAAAGCCAATTATGCAAAGGAGAATTATACGGAAGCCAAGCGTTATTTTGCGATGTACAATGACGATTATGCAGATGATGTGCTATTTGTGAGTGCTTCCCATGCTGGCATTGCTGCCTGCTATGCGATTGAAGGAGACAAAGAAAAAGCTGCCGAAGCATATCAAAAAGCATTTGATGAAAATCCGAATTCTTTCTCTGCGCCTGAGTTTCTTTTCTCTGCAGCAAATAATCATATTGAGCTCCAAAATATTACAAAAGCACAAACCTTACTACAAAAAATCATCGATAGTTTTGAGACATCGCCAATTGCCCAAGATGCAAGATTATTACTGGCAGAGATCTCCAAAAAATCCTAAAGTTACCGATAATTAAATTCAACTTATCATAGCCGGAAAACTTCCGGCTTTTTTTTTGTTAATTTATAAAAACAAACATTATTTGGAGAATAAAGTGAAGCACCTAAAGGTGGCATTTCTCTGGCACCAACATCAGCCTAATTACTATCATCCGGGTAAAGAGATATTTATTTTGCCCTGGGTTCGGATGCATGCACTTAAGGATTATTACGATATGGTAGCTATTTTGGATGATTACCCTGAAATACATCAAAATGTTAATTTAGTTCCTTCACTACTGGCGCAGTTGCAGGATTACATCGATGACAAATGCCAGGATCGAATAGAGATACTAACGAATAAGAATGTGAGTGACTTAACACAGTCTGAGCAAATACAGATCCTCAAATATTTTTTTCAAGCAAATTGGAAAAACCAGGTTGAAATTTACCCAGGGTATAAAAATTTACTACAAAAACGCGGTCGGCATTTTGATCCTCAAAATCCTCAAACAGCGTTAAACAATTATTCAAAACAGGATTTTTTAGATTTACAAATATGGTTCAATCTTTCCTGGGTAGGAGAAATCTACAAAAAGAAAGAGCCGTTTAAATCACTAATAATAAAGGATCATGGATTTTCTACGGAAGATAAAATAAATCTAATGAAAGCCCAAAGGCAATTGTTAAAGAATGTGATTGAGAAACACAAAGAATTACTGGAAAATGGTCAAATAGAATTATCCACTACGCCATATTATCATCCAATCTTGCCGTTATTATGCGATAGTTCGATTGCTAAAGAATCTCAGCCTGGTATACAGTTACCGGAAAAATTATTTCAAGCCAGGGAAGATGCAGCAGATCAAATTAAGCGTGCGATACATTTCCATGAAAAAATATTTGGACAAAAACCTTTGGGTATGTGGCCGTCTGAAGGCAGCGTAAGCGAGGAAGTAGCGGAATTGTTTGCAGCGAATGAGATGAATTGGATTGCAACGGATGAAGAAATTTTATTTTCAACCTGGCACAAATTGGGGTGGCAAAATAGATCCAGGGAGGAATTATATCAAAGCTGGAAATATGATTCCACTTCAGGTCCCATCAATATTTTTTTTAGAGACCATGAATTGTCTGATTTGATTGGATTTGTTTACCAAAACTGGGATGCAGAACAAGCGGCCAATGATTTTATCACAAAGCTAAAAAATATTCGCAAAAATATTATTCATCGGTTTGGTGAAAAAAGATTAGATAAAGCTATTGTCTCAATCATATTAGATGGTGAAAACTGTTGGGAATTCTATAAAGAAAATGGCAAGCCATTTCTGCAAGCGTTATACAGCTCACTCACAACTGAACAAAGCCTTAAGACAGTAACTTTTAGCGAGTATTTGACAAAATCAGAAGAAAGCGAAAAATTACCAAGGCTTTTCCCCGGATCGTGGATTAACCATAATTTTGCTATTTGGATCGGCCATCCGGAAGATAACCAGGCGTGGGATTACCTGTATAAAGCACGTCAAGCTTGGCAAACTGCTAAAAATTCCGGTTCCTATTCTGATGATGTTATTGCACAAGCACATGAGGGTATTTTGATTGCCGAAGGATCGGATTGGTATTGGTGGTATGGCGATGATCATACCAACGAAAATGCTGATGAGTTTGATGAAATATTTCGACATCATTTGATCAGAATGTATGAACTCCTTAATCTGGATGTACCGGCTCATTTGTATCAATCGATTCGCCAGGGAGGACATAAAAAGCATCTATCTTGTAAACCAATGGGATTCATCTCGCCGGTTATCGATGGTATCGAAACCAATTACTTTGAATGGTTAGGAGCGGGGAGTTATGACACCAAGGTTCAAGGGGATTCAATGCATCAAATGTCTCAATTTGTGGAGTCAATTGATTTTGGATTTGATCTTAATAATTTTTATATAAAAGTAATAACCGATCAACAGTTTTCAAAGAAACATTTGTTTGATTATGAAATTGAAGTTTGTATTTTTGAACCCGGGAGAATAAATATCCTTGTCAACCTGGGCTCTTTGGCTAAAAAAGGAATGAATAACAGTTTGTCTGTCAGAAAGAATGGAAAATCGATTGACAACCCTGTTGGTATTAAAGCCGCTTTTAAATCTTTTCTCGAATTGAAAATTCCATTTGATGATTTTGATGGAGCGCCCGCTGACAAAGTCCAGTACCAGATTAAGTTATTCAGGAATAAGAAATTGATTGAAAAATGGCCAAAAGAAGAACTGATTGAATGTGAAATCCCCGGCCCGGAATTTGAGAAAATCGAATGGCGGGTATAAACTTCTAACTGTTTTGTCACCACTAAAATTCTATCCAAAATATTTTTTATAATTTATAAACAATTTGATGTCCTTTTGTTTTTATTTTCTATGTTTTTAGCTCTAGAAATGTTATTAATCAGGTGTTTCGGTTATACTTGTCAAAGGCTCCAAAAAATTGAGAAAAGAGATGAAATGGAACGGCTTATCAATATTACAATAAATTTATTGCATTCCAGATCATTAAGCTTTATATTTTCAACTTGAAGTGGGCCAAAAGCCCACTTTTTTGTTGCTTAAAAATTCAAGATTATGGAAATACCAGAAAGGATTAAAGCACTTATTTCTCAGGAACTCGAACAATATAAAGCTGAGTTAATTGATTTGCAGCTTAAAGGCAACCCCAGACGATTTCAACTTTGTATTATTGCTGATAAAGAAGACGGTATTTCAATTAATGATTGTGCCGATATTTCCAGGCGGCTTTCACAAAATCCGGAATTGGATGAACTGCTTGGAGCCAATTATCAGCTGGAAGTTAGTTCCCCGGGTATCAATAGGGCTTTAAAAACCGAAGCAAATTTTCGGTTGAAAATTGATAAAGAATTGGAAGTTTTTTATTCAGAAAACGATATGAACAGGAAAATCAAAGGTAGATTATTTGAGGTTTTAAAAGATGGTATCTATATTGAAGTGGATAACAAACAAGTCTTTGTGCAATTCAGGCAAATTATTAAGGCAGTCCAGGCATTGCCTTGGTAAAAGAAGGAAGAATCAAGGATGAGAATAGATATTTCAGACGCAGTTTCACAACTCACAAAAGAGAAAAATATTGACCGTGAGTTGATGTCCAGTATTATCGAAGAAATAATGGTAATGATGATTCGGAAAAAATATGGTTCCGAAGAAAACTTTGATGTATTTGTAAATATCGATAAAGGTGAAATCGAGATTTATCAAAATAAAACGATTGTGGAAGAAGTTCTGGATTCTAATTTGGAAGTGGATTTGGAAACAGCAAGAAAAGTTGAGCCGGATCTTAAGGTTGGCGATGAGTTTATTGAAATAGTAGATCCTCGTTCATTTGGACGGAGATTGGTAATTGCCGCAAAACAACATTTGAATCAAAGACTTCGTGAATTGGAAAAGAACCATATTTACGATGAATTCAAACATAGAATCGGTGAGATTATCGTTGGTGATATACGGCAAATAAACCGGGGCAATATTTATCTTAACATCGACCGGACAGAAGTGGAATTGCCGAGAGAAGAACAAATTCAGAATGAGCGGTATCGAAGAGGAGAAAGCCTCCGGGCAATTATTAAAAGTGTGGAATCTACTTCAAGAGGCCCTGAAATTATCGTATCAAGAAGAGATCCGCAATTTCTAATCAGACTTTTGGAATTAGAAGTTCCCGAAATCTACGATGGTGTTATAGAAATCAGGGATTGTGTACGAACTGCTGGTGAGCGAGCAAAGATTGCAGTTTATTCCAATGACAAAAGAATTGATGCGGTTGGTGCGTGCGTCGGGATGAAGGGTATTCGAATTCAGGCCATCGTACGTGAACTAAATAATGAAAAGATAGATGTCATTAATTGGAGCAGTGATCCTGAAATTTATATCACTCGCGCTCTCAGTCCTGCCCGCCCTATTTTTGTTACCGTGGATGAAAGGAACCATTCTGCGACGGCTATTATTGCTGATGAACAGGCTTCTATAGCAATCGGCAAGGGTGGTGTAAATCGTAAGCTTGCATCCAAGCTTGCCGGGTATGAAATCGAAATCCTTAAAGATTCGGAGCATCGGGAAATGTTATCTCGTGCTCACCAGACTTTGGAAGAAATAGATGTTGGAGGTATTGGAAAATCCGTTCTTGCAAAACTCCAAAATGCCGGAATTAACACTATTGAAGATGTTCTTCGATCAGGAGAAGTCAAGTTAAAGGATATTCAAGGTATTGGGAATAAAACTGCTGAAAAGATAATGGAATCAGTAAGAAACTTTGTTGAAGAATAATGGCAGAAATAGAAGAAAAAATATCTTTACCCGAGATAAAGCAAAGAGTTATTAAAGTTGCAAAAGAGCTTCATGTTTCTGTGGAGTCTCTTATGGGATTTCTCAAGGAAGAAGGTTTTAAGGTTAAAAACCATATGAGTATGGTAACACAAGAGATGTATGAAAAAATCAATGTAAAATTTAAAAAGCCGATAGACGAAACTGCAGACGAAACTGAAGATTTTGACTTCCAAAGCAAAGCCGAACTTCGCCGTGAGAAAGAGCAAGAACGATTGGATTTTATCCGACGGGAAATTCAGGAAATAACCGACACCAAAGTTGATAGCCTTGATGAGGTGCGAGAAAAGGCTGTTCAAAAACAGAAAGAAGAAAAAAAACGCAGAGCAGAAGAAAAACAAATAAGAGCTGAAAAAGCCAAAGAAATAGCAAAGTTAAAAGAAGAAAAAGTCAAGAAAGTAAAAGAAAAAGCTGAAGCTCCGTCAAAACCTAAATCGAAAGATTCGCGCTTAGAGCGTTTGCTGGATGCGGAAATATCTACTTTGCCAGTCGGGCATGTTGAACCTTGGACGGGTAAAAAGAAGCCTGTAGTTGTACCTGAAAAAGAAGAAAAAATCGCTGAAACGCCAGATGAACCCATTGTAACAGAACCGGAAGTGGAGGGTGAAACTGTCAAAGAAGGCGAATCAACTGCAGCCGAAATTGAAGCGTCCAAAGATCAGGTGGCTGGAGTCGCTGAAACAAAAGATGAAGATAGTAAAAAAGACAAGAAGAAAAAGAAACGAGAGAAGAAAAGAAAAGTTTCTGCAGAAAATGTTTCACAAGCAATTCGAAAAACAATGGCCTCTATGGATGATAAGGGTAAGCCAAAAAGAAGAAAGCGAGCAGCATCTCAAGAACAGGGTGAGGAAGAAGAGGTTGCAGAAGGAACGATTCAAGTCAGTGAATTTGTTTCTGTTTCCGAATTGGCGCGTGAAATGGATGTCGAAGTCAACGAAGTCATCAAAACATGCCTTGAAATGGGACAGCTTGTTTCTATTAACCAACGCCTTGACATGGACACCATCATTATGCTTGCCCATGAATTCGGTTTGGAAGTAGAAGAAGTTGAAGAATACGGCCAGAATTTTATAGAAGAATTGGAAGAAGAAACCGATCCATCGAAGCTTGAAACGCGGCCTCCAATTATTACGATTATGGGTCATGTCGATCACGGTAAGACTTCTTTGCTAGATCATATCAGAAACAGTAATATCGTTGCCGGTGAAGTTGGAGGCATTACCCAGCACATCGGCGCTTATGTTGTCGATGTTGAGGGTAATCAAATTACATTTTTAGATACACCCGGCCACGAAGCTTTTACTGCTATGAGAGCTAGGGGTGCACAAGCAACGGATATTGTTATTCTAGTCGTTGCAGCGGATGATAAAGTTATGCCACAAACAATTGAAGCCATAAACCATGCCCGCGCAGCCAATGTGTCGATGATTATTGCCATTAATAAAATGGATAAAAAAAGCGCTAATCCCGAAATGATTAAAACCCAACTCTCTGAACAGGATATTTTGGTTGAGGATTGGGGTGGAAAATATCCATCAGTTGAGCTGTCTGCCAAGACCGGTGAAAATGTAGACAAACTTCTTGAATTGTTAATATTCCAGGCTGAACTGCTTGATTTAAAAGCTGATCCTAATAGACTGGCTAAGGGTGTCGTCGTGGAAGCTGAATTGGATCGTGGTAAAGGGCCAGTAGCCACGGTTTTGGTGCAAGAAGGAAATTTAAAAGTCGGCAACCCAATCATCGCTGGGTATATTTCAGGTAAAGTTCGTGCTATGTTTGATGAAAGAGGTCACCCGGTAAAAAAAGCCACTCTGTCTACACCGGTACAGGTTTTAGGTTTTGATGAAGTTCCTATTTCCGGAGATTTTTTCTATGTTTTGAAATCCGATAGAGTTGCAAAAGATATTTCATCGAAGCGGCAACAATTAAAAAGAGAACATGATTTTCGATCGTCCGGTCCTATGTCGTTGGATGAATTCTCTCAGAAAATGCGAGAAAGAGGGTTAAAATCACTTAAACTCATTGTTAAAGCAGATGTGGCAGGCTCTTTAGAGGCTTTGAATGACTCATTGGTAAAACTTGGCAATGAGGAAGTTTCTATAAATATAATTCACAAATCAGTTGGTGAGATATCCGAATCAGATGTATTGCTTGCTTATTCATCAGAAGCAATCATCATTGGGTTTCATATCAGGCCGAATGCCAAAGCCAGGGCTGTAGCGGAAAAAGAAAATGTAGACATCCGTACTTATGAAATTATTTATGATGTAATCAATGATGTGGAAAAGGCACTGGAAGGATTGCTTGAGCCTGAAGAAAAAGAAGAAATTATTGGTGTTGCGGAAGTGAGAGAAACATTTAGGATTCCAAAATTCGGTTTAATTGCCGGTTCATATATTCAAAGTGGAAAAATGGTTCGGAATGATAAAACGCGTGTTATTCGTGATGGCGTTACTGTTTACCAGGGTTTGATTTCGTCTTTAAGGAGATTTAAAGATGATGCAAAAGAAGTGCAAAGTGGTTATGAATGTGGAATTGGAATTCAGGATTTCAACGATATCAAAGTTGGTGATACTCTTGAATCCTTCAAAATCATTAAAACCAAAGCTAAGCTATAGGTTGAGCCATATTAGCGATCATGCTTGGATACTTCCAGATTGAGATTTATATTCCTACTGCACTCTCTTTAAAAGATAAACGCTTCGTAATCTTGAGTTTGAAGGACAAAGTAAAAAAAAAGTTTAATGTTTCGATAGCTGAATTAAACGGTGGTGATTTATGGCAGCGGTCTACGATCGGAATGGCAATGGTTTCTAACGATCAGAATCTCATTAAAAACTGTTTTGATAAAATTATGCGGATGCTGGACCAGGATGATCGTTTTGAACTAATCGAGAGAAAAATAGAGTTTTATAACTGATAGCAAAATGGCACATAGGACAAGAAGAGTTGCCGATTTATTAAAAGAAGAGATTTCGCTGATTATTCAACGTGGAATAAAGGATCCCCGAATTGGATTTATAACTATAACTCATATTAAAATGAGTGAGGATATTAAACATGCAAAGATTTATTTTTGCACATTAGAAACGGAAAATAATAAATCTGAGGTTTTAGATACTTTAAATAATGCTTCCCAATTTATTCGTGCGGAATTAAAAAAAGTGGTTCATCTTAAATATATTCCATATTTGAAATTTTTTATCGATGATACATTGGAATATGTGAAAAAGATAGAGCATTTAATCGAAAAAACGAAAGAATAGTTAAAACGAAAACTCAATTCGATGCAGGTAAGATTGTTAATATCAATAAACCGATTGGATTTACTTCTTTTCAAATTGTTAAGAAAGTGCGCGGCCACTTCGGGATTAAAAAGGTAGGTCACACCGGTACACTAGATCCATTTGCAAGTGGTGTTTTATTGATACTCACCGGAAAAGCGACAAAAAAATCTGAGGCGCTGACCGGTATGGAAAAGCAATATTTGGCTGAAATTGAATTTGGCATTGAAACTGATTCTTATGATATAGATGGAAAAATAACAAAAACGTGTGACGAATTGCCTAATATAAATCAAGACCAAATTGAATCTGAATTGAAATCGTTTGTTGGCGACATTAAACAAATACCCCCCATGTTTTCTGCAGTAAAATATAAAGGCAGGCGTCTTTATAAATATGCAAGACAGGGAATAAAGGTAGATTTGAATCCTCGCAAAGTACGAATTGAAAAAATAAATTTGGTCAGTTTTGAGTGGCCTTGTATAAATATTGATGTAACCTGTTCAAAAGGAACTTATATTCGTTCGTTGGCTAATGATCTAGGTAAGAAAATAGGGACCGGAGCTTATTTAAAATCTCTAGTCCGTACAAGAATTGGGCCTTATTATTTAAAGGATTCATACGAATTAAATGACTTATTGAAATTGAGAGAAGTTTAAGTAGCAGATATGAATGTTGTCAGAGGTCTGGGAAAACTAAAATTAAAAAATTATTCCGTTGTAACGATAGGAACTTTTGACGGCGTGCATTTGGGGCATTTGGAATTGCTGAAATTTTTAGCTAAAAGAAAACAGCCATATGAAGGTGAATCGGTTTTAATTACATTTGATCCTCATCCTAGATTGGTACTCAATAGTGGCGATCCATCGTTTAAAGTAATCACCACCCTGGAAGAGAAGATTAATTTGATAAAAAAAAGTGATGTGGATACACTTTTAATACTTCCATTTACGAAAGATTTTTCCAAAACTACCGGCCAGCAGTTTATTGAAAATATTTTAATAAACCAATTGCAAATCGATGAAGTAGTGGTTGGCTACGACCACGCATTTGGGCACAAACGATCTGGGAACATTGAAATGCTGCAACAATATGCAGATAGAAATGTTTTCAAGTTAAAAGTTTTAGAACCACATATTGTTCAAGATAATAAAGTTAAAAGTTCTTTAATTCGAAAGTATCTACTCGCCGGAGATGTAAACAATGCAAATGAATTATTGGGTGAAACATACCCCTTGTCTGGTAAAGTTATTAAAGGAATTGGCAGAGGCCGGCAATTGAATTTTCCTACGGCAAATCTTGCTCCTAGCGATCCCAATAAACTTGTTCCCGGGAAAGGTATTTATATTGCAAAAGCTTTGCTTCATAATCAGTGGTACCCGGCTGCTGTGAGTATTGGAAATCGACCCACTTTTAATGAACATGAGGTTACCATCGAAGCCTTCCTAATCGATTTTGAAAGAGATATTTACGGAGAAGAACTAACGATTCATTTCATTCATAGAATTCGTGATGAATTGAAGTTTAATTCGGAAAGGGAATTAATTGAACAAATGCATTTAGATGTTTTACAAACAAGAGATTATTTTAATAAATCAGAAATTCTTATGGAGGATTAATGTCATTAGCCAAAGCCCAAAAAGCTGAAATTACAAAAAAATATGGCAAGAACGAAAAGGATACCGGAAGTGTTGAAGTTCGGGTTGCTCTGCTCACAACAAGAATAAAAGAGCTTATTGAGCACTTTCGCCAGCATTCGAAAGACCACCATTCACGAAGGGGTTTGCTTCAAATGGTTGGTCAAAGACGCCGCTTGTTGAATTATTTGAATCGAAATGATATTGAAAAATATCGATCACTCATCAAACAATTAGATATACGTCGTTAAACAGTAACGATAAATAATAAACAATTACGTGAATAAAATTCCCTTTAATTATTATTGGGGCATGGAGGCCTAGATGGTTATTAGAAAAGAAATGGATTTGGGTGGTAAGCAATTGATTATTGAGACTGGAAAGCTTGCCAAATTAGCAGCCGGTTCAGTTACGGTTCAATATGGAGATACATTAATCTTGGCTGCGGTTACCGCCTCTGAGGAACCCAGGGAGAATATTGACTTTTTCCCGCTTATGGTTGAATATAGAGAGAAAGCATATGCTGCAGGAAAAATTCCAGGCGGTTTCTTCAAACGAGAAGGTCGGCCTAGCGAAAAAGAAACGGTTAGTGCCCGTTTAACCGATCGACCAATAAGACCATTATTTCCTAAAGATTACCAAAATGAAGTTCAAGTAGTTATTTTTGTATTGTCTTCGGATAAAGAAAACGATGCAGATGTTTTGGGCACGATTGGTGCATCTGCTGCATTATCCATATCATCTGTGCCGTTTCAAGGACCAGTTGGATCAGTTAGAATTGGAAGAATCGATAGGGAATTTGTAATAAATCCGACTTTCCAGGAACTTGAAAACAGCGATATTGAAGTCGTTCTATCAGGTACTCGTGATTCAATATTGATGGTTGAAGGATGGAGTGAGGAAATTTCAGAAGAAGATATGGTTGATGCACTCGAGTTAGGACACAAAGAAATCGTTCGCCAGGTTGAATTACAAGATGAACTTGTTAATGAAATAAATCCTGTTACAAAAGAGTATACTCCAGTTGCAGATTCTGAAGAGCTTACTTACATCGTCCAGGAAAAATATGCGGATCGCATAAAGAAAGCCCTGGAATTTACTGACAAATCTGAACGAAGTGAATATTTAAAAGAAATCAGAATAGAAGCTACTAAAGATTTAGAAGAATCATTTCCGGATGATCTTGATAGTATCAATCCGATCATTGGTGATATCCTAAAGGATAAAATGAGAGAACAGGTCTTAACTTCTTCAAATAGAATCGACAACCGTGGTTTGGATGATATCCGGCCAATAGATTGTGAAGTTGGTTTAATTCCAAGAACGCATGGCTCGGCTCTATTTACACGTGGACAAACTCAGAGCCTTGCAACCGTTACTTTAGGAACCAAAAAAGATGAACAGAGGGTTGATGGTCTCGGTGATGAGTCCTGGAGGCGTTACATGCTGCATTACAATTTTCCACCATTTTGTGTTGGAGAGGCGCGTCCGATTAGAGGCACTAGCAGGCGTGAAGTTGGGCATGGGCAATTGGCCGAAAGAGCATTGAAATGCCTAATCCCGGATGAATCCGAATTCCCTTATACGATTCGGATTGTCTCTGACATAATGGAATCAAATGGCTCATCCTCCATGGCGTCGGTTTGCGCGGGTTCGCTATCTCTTATGGATGCCGGGGTACCCATTCGTGAGAATGTTGCCGGTGTAGCCATGGGACTAATTGTAGAAGGCGAGCAGGTGGCGATTCTGACAGATATCCTTGGCGATGAAGATCACATGGGAGATATGGATTTTAAAGTAGCTGGCACAAAAAGGGGACTCACTGCTTTTCAAATGGATATCAAAATAAAAGGAATTACTTTTGATATCATGCGAACCGCCCTGAGTAAAGCGCACGAGGCAAGACTAAAGATCCTGGATATTATGAATGCTGTCATGAGCACACCCAATAAGGAAATGTCCCAATATGCTCCAAGAATCACAACAATACAAATTCCAGTGGATATGATCGGATCGGTTATTGGACCTGGTGGTAAAATGATTCGTGAAATTATTGATAAAACCGGGGCTACTATTGATATCGATGATGACGGCACAGTAATCATTGCTTCTGTTGATGAAGATGCTAGCAAAAAAGCGAAGGAGTGGGTGGAAAATTTAACGGCCATTCCGGAAGCTGGGAAAACCTATAACGGTACGATTAAAAAAATTACAAATTTTGGCGCTTTCGTTGAAATCCTGCCGGGAAAAGAAGGGTTACTGCATATTTCCGAGATCGCTCACCAAAGAATTAACCAGGTTGAGGATGTTCTAAAAGTTGGTGAAAATCTCGATGTTAAAGTATTGAAGGTCGAAGGCGGCAAATACAGTTTAAGTCGAAAGGCATTAATTGAAAAACCTGGTTCAGAAGAAAATAATAACAAATAATTGCGCTTAAAATCTCGATGAAACATATGGCAATTGTAGAGAATATAAAAAAAACAAAGTTATCAAATGGAATCCGGGTCCTAACTGAAAAAATCCCATATGTTCGTTCTGTTTCCATAGGGGTGTGGGTACTTGCCGGTACCCGGGATGAGAATCTACAAAATAATGGTATTGCCCACTTTTTAGAGCATATGGTTTTCAAAGGGACTAAAACCCGTACTTCACTTGAGCTTGCCGATTCATTAGAATCACTGGGTGGACAAATTAATGCCTACACAAGCAAAGAACACACTTGCTATTATGCGCATCTTTTGGATGAAGATCTGGATATCGCAATCGAAATACTTGCCGACATGATGCTGAATTCAAAACTATCAACAGGGGATATCCAAATTGAAAAAGATATCGTATTGGAAGAAATTACCGAATTAGAAGACGATCCCGGCGAATTGGTTCATGAATTTTTTCTTCAGTCCCTGTTTCAACCGCATCCAATGAGTTATTCGATTTTAGGTTCTAAGGAAACGGTCAAGGAAATTATTCAAGAAGATCTAATTGATTTTCATATTTCGAATTATACCGCAAATCGAATCATTATTTCTGCCGCAGGAAATGTCGATCATGACCAGGTATTGAATCTTGTCAATAAATATTTTTGTAACATTCCTAAATTGTCCAATAGAAAGAACACTGCCCTTTCTGCAGAAAATCCTTCACAGTCTATCTATGAAAATAAGTTTCAGCAAGCTCACATTTGTCTTGGAAAACGTATTTTCAATTATGCTGATGAACGTCGGTACGCTTTAATGGTTCTGAATACAATCCTGGGCGCCGGGATGAGTTCACGGTTGTTTCAGAACATTCGGGAAAAACATGGTTTGGCTTATTCCATATATTCATTTGTAGATTTCTTCCAGGAAGCCGGTATCTTCGGTGTTTATCTTGGAACAGATAAAGAAAAAATTGATCTGACACTCGATCTGGTTAAAAAAGAACTTCAAAAATTGATTGATGAACCCATCCCTAAAGACGAACTATTCAAGCGAAAAAATCAATTGAAAGGCAACCTGATTCTTGGCATGGAAAGTACTTCAAACCGAATGGATCGATTGGCAAAAATGGAGATTTACCACGGTAAGTTTATCCCGTTGGAAGAGACCATAAAAGCCATAGAGACTGTGGACCAGGATCAGCTTATTGAACTCGCTTTTGAGTTGTTTCAGGAAAGTAAGCTATTCTATACAATCTTTAAACCCACGGGAAGCCATCCGTCACTAACTATGAAAGCCGGGTAATCCATGAGTTTTCCGAATAGGCAAGACAATACGGTCATTCTTGCTTATCATCACATTTGCAATTTTTGGCATCCAACCATTGCACGGGTTTCTCCAAAATCTTTCAAAACTCAAATCAAATATCTTCAGCAGGCAGAATTTTCTGTTCCCACACTGTCTGAATATTTTAACAGGAGTTTTGATAATCTTCATAAGAAAAGTGTACTGCTGACTTTTGATGATGGACTTCGGTGTTTTTACAAAAATGCATATGAAATTCTGCTGGAACGAAAAATGAGAGCCACGATATTTGTGGTCACCAACTTTATAGATAGGAGAGGAAGCTGGGATTATTATGATAGTTCCGGTAAATGCCGACATTTGAATTGGAGTGAACTTAAAGAGCTATGCAACCAGGGGTTTGAAATTGGCAGCCATTCCTGCAGCCATATCGATCTAAAACCCTCACCATCGAAAAAGATTGTAAATGAATTGGAGGTCTCCAAGAAAACATTGGAAGATCGATTGGGAGTAGCTGTGAATTTCTTTTCTTATCCGTTTGGACGATTAAATAAAAAAATTGAAGAGCTGTGTTTACAGGTGGGTTACACAGGGGCGGTAACGATGAATCCGGGTGTTGTAAATGGTAATTTATTCGGTTTAAACCGGAAAGCAGTATACCTGTTTGAAAGCGATAGACAATTTCATTTCAAGGTGAATCAAGCCAGCTCCATGACAGAAAAAATAAAATTAAAAGCCATCAATACTTTTTCCATGGGAACTATCATTCTGAACAACCTCAAGAATCCTGTAAAAAGCACTTGATTATTGAGAGCAATATTTATACAATAAAACGCTTGCTCAAGGAAATATGCTATGCGAACTATGCCGATACAAAAATTGTATTATTCGATCAGCGATGTCAGCCAGGTTACCGATGTTAAACAGCATGTATTGCGATATTGGGAAAGTGAGTTTCCCGAATTAAAGCCGACAAAAAACCGGGCCGGCAACCGAACTTTCAAATCTCGTGACGTTAAAATCATATTTTTGATCAAGCGGTTATTGTATCAAGAGAAATTTACAATCGACGGTGCAAAGAATAAGTTGCGTGAACTGATTCAGGATGAATCAAAACTCGACGAGATCCAATTTGACCAGACCAACGAGCATGTTAAAACACTCATTCAAGATTTGCGAGGAGAGTTACTGGAAATAGAACAAATAATTACACATGAAGACAATGATCGGGGCGTAGCGCAGTCCGGTTAGCGCACATGACTGGGGGTCATGGGGTCGGAGGTTCAAATCCTCTCGCCCCGACTCTTGAAACCCTGTAAACGTAAAGTTTACGGGGTTTTTTTATTGATGTCATGATACGATAATGTTAATTAACGTTATCACTATTGACCATCGATAAGTATAAGAAAATACAATAAAGTAGAGTAACAGCAGAAAAGAGAAAAGGAAAGATCTAATCAAAAAATTGTGTATGATTTCATATAAAAAAAGCTATTTGTTTAATTTTTCTTTCTTAAATATTCTTTTGGAAATTTCAACGACTACAGGATTAGCCTTTTGATATGTAGTTCATATGAACCATGAAAATGTGTTTTTCTTTTTTAAGGTTCGAATAAGAAACCGCGTCAAGTCTTTTATAAGATATTCTAAAAATATATTTTGGATAAATATGTTTAAACTGTTTCGGCAAGCTTGAGTCAAAAAGCCAAGACCCTCTTTATCAAAATATGTGCCTACATAAACCATAATAGTTAATAGATAACATCATTCTTAGAACTAAATTCTGATCCAAATATAGCTAGGGTAAAAAGCCAAAACACAATTTAGTTGATTTCGAATTTACCAGCAAACACATGAAGTTAAACGTTGTCCCCAAGGCTATGCTCCAGAGAAAATCAAGCATCATAAAAAGGGTACGCTCACTGCAATCTGGACAAAAGAAGTTTGTGGTAACTGTGCCATCTTTTCATCATGTGCAACACAAAAGGGTAAAAACGACTATCAATTACGGTACAATCACAAAGAGGTTAACGTTTCTTTCCGTCGCCGCTATGAACAGAGTGAAGCCTTTAAAGAGAAATACCGGTATCGTTCCGGAATTGAAGCAACCAACTCTCGCTTTATTCACATGACAGGTGCTCGCAGAATGCGCTACAGAGGGTTAAAACGAATTGATTATGCCGCCCCCCGTTATAAAAGCGCTAGGGATTAATATGTTCAGAGCAGCTAAATTCATGGTCATGCAGGCGGAAAGCCTGTGCTATGCGTGAAAATGCCGCACGGTTTTTTTCTA
>JADFJB010000079.1 GCA_022566355.1 candidate division KSB1 bacterium | reverse complement strand
TTCACATTGTCCGTTTCCTGGGAAAACAACGCGACATTTAAAAGGCCTCCTAAAAGCAAAACGACCACACAGGTGAGCCTTCGAAGACCGGTGAATGATATGAGTTGTCGAGTAGACATAATATAGTCTCCTTCAATTAGTAATTTTCTATCTTCCACTAAGTGAGGGAAACATCAATGTCCCTCACAGAACCGGACTTGTGGATTTCCCACATCCGGCTCTTCAGTCCAACTCACCTTACAGGTGACACGTAAAAACTATGCACGATTTTCGGTTTCGGTAACGGATAATGCTCGAGGTATTTTGTAAATCTATCCCAACTCATTTTCCGCTTCTGACTGCGTCGGTTCATCCATTTACGCACCATTCTTATGGTCGCTTTATAGAACCTTACGATACCGTCATAATTCTCACTAACTCCGTAATACCGAAAATGTCCACGTAGTTTTGCTATCAGAATTTTCCACCATTCTTTGGTTTTGACCTGATTTCTTATCGCCTTAAGCCACGCATTCATTGCCCTGCATTTTGCAGAGTATTTCTTGCGGCTGGTCTTGCGGCCAACTTTGAAGTTGCCTTCTCTTGACCTGTCGCAGTAGTGAGTGAATCCCAGAAAATCGAACGTATTGGCACGGCGGTTCTGACTTTTCGCGTTTTCCCGTTCAAATCGTCCGAAACTTATACTCCGGCTTTTTGTCAGATGTATTTCCAGACTATACTTATTGAACCGGTTTCGCAGTCCACGTTCTATGCGCTTAGCGTCGTTTGCATAGCGAACTACACAAACATAGTCATCTGCATATCTTACGATGTCACAGAACCCTCTCACATGGCTTTTAACTATCGTTTCGAACCATCCCGGCGATCCGGGGGGGATAGTGCAGGAAGATATTAGCCAGAATCGGACTTAGAATACTACCTTGAGGAGTTCCGCTATCCGATGTGACCAATATACCATCATCCACATAACCGGCTTTCAGGAATCTCTTTATCAAATTTAATAGTGTCGTATCATTTATTCTTATCCGGATAAACTCCATAAGCTTCTCATGCGACACTTTATCGAAAAATCCCTTTATATCCGCTTCTACAATGTGGCTAACAGGCTGAAACATGATCAAATCGTTGAGCTCTTTTAGCGCTTGATGGCAGTTCCGATTCGGACGAAAGCCATATGAACAGTTCAGAAAATCCTGCTCATAAATACTTTCAAGTATCCACGTGATGCCACGTTCTACTATCTTGTTCTCCAGAGCTGATATTCCGATTGGACGTCTTTCCGTCTCGCTCTTCGGTATGTAAACTCGCCTCGCTGGTATCGGCTTGTATTTCTTACGCTTCAACCTTGAGACTAACAGCTCCAGATTTTCATCCTCCTTCCGACCGTATTCTTCCCAGCTTACGTTGTCAATTCCTACTGCCTTATTCCTGTTCAGGCTTTTGTAGCAATCCCGAAGATATTCGACATTCAGTAAGTGAGCAAGGCTCGTAAACTGAAAATCAGGCTCTCTTCGGGCATGACCGGATATGAGAGATAATTTCTGCCATGTCTCTCCAATATCAGTGTACGGCATGACAGAACTCATCTCTCTGCGTTAAACTGCCGACCCCTTCGAGTGTCCTTCCATTACAGGACTCAGCAGGCGTTACCCTGCCTACGCCTCTACTATGAGTCAGTCCGACTACCGAAACGCCATACTTCCGTGTCGCCTCTTCAGCTTCTTGGAAGCTTCCAGTTGGAACGCTTCGGTTCTCCCAAGTTCCAATATACACAGTTCGTTTGCCCGCCACGGACTTAGACCCCGGCACGTCGGATACGCACTCACCTTTTACATGCGACCCACTTCTGGTTTCCAGGAAATGAAACCCTTGACCCAATGCAACGAGAGTAATTTCGGGGCTCGATACCTTCACTTGCGTTGTGGCTGACATAACTCCTTTCCCAAGGCTTCGCATAATTCGTTACCTCCTTATACGCTCGGTTCTGTTCCGACCTGATGGTTAGATCTTTGATCGTGCCGGATTGTCCGGCTTGCCTATATTAGCTTTGCTTGGCACACTCATTTTAACCTCCGTTTCCTAAGTAAATAATCTTTTTGGTTTGAATGTTGTTTTTTGATTTAACTGCAATAAAATAAATACCACTTGGTACATGGCGTCCCTGGTCAGAAGAACCATCCCATAAGAGCGTTCGCCTTACTTGAAATGGCTGTTGATCGATAAAGGTTTTGACGGTTCTGCCTAGTAAATCAAATATTCTAATCTCTACTGAAGAACTAAATTTACCTTCAATTAGAATATTAGTGTTTCCTTTAATAGGATTAGGGTAAATATAAAGTTGAAAAACGTCTGGTTTGTTTTGTGAATTTTGCTCATTCTCTGAAACACTAACAAGTGTTCCGAATTCTTTTCCATTAATTTTGGCATAACGTACCGTATCATTGCCGAATTTAGTCATTCCAATTCCAGTTAAGAATGTTGTAGTCCAAAAATTATCTATTCTTATTGAATCACCTATTGGAATAATCGTATTAACATCTGCCCAATGTCGTAATTCATCATATCTAAAAACAGTTCCAGTATCGGTTATTGCCAAAACCCCTATAAAATCACCAAAAAGCCATTCCCAGCGTCCTTCAAGTCCATCCCGGGTATCTATCAAAGGAAAACCATTGAAGGGATTTTGTGGAAAATTACTATGGACATACACAATGGTTGAATCATTGTTATAATTATAGTAACCACCTTTTTTAAATTTGTATATTAAAAGAGAATCTCCAACTAAAGTATCATTAATTATCTCTTTAAAATAGGAAAATTGGCCAATATTTTCTGGTGGTTGATACTGCCATATATTACCAACTGCCAATGGAAAATAATCGGAGGCTTTTGGCAACTGGGCATGTAAAGTTGCAGTGGTAGTTAAGAGCAGTAAAACAGTATGAGGGATAACCTTATGTTTAGGACCTGATAGAATGAATGTTTTTATTTTGGTGTAAATAAATCCTGGCATTTTGATATTCTCCATTTGTTTGCACTATAAAGCGATAAACAGATCTACATAACCGTCATTATCATAATCGCCCCAACTAACACATGTTGAACCTGTGGCATCAATTGTAATCCCCTCACTGACTCTGGCAAAGGTGCCGTCTCCGTTGTTGGTGTATAGGGTGTTATTGGGTTCTGCAAAGAAGCCGGCGTAAATGTTAGGAACGAATAGGTCTAAATCACCATCGTTGTCATAATCTCCCCAACTGCTGCTAAAAGAACCCCCACCATCATTTACAATTTCACCTTCGGTGATCCTGGTGAAGGTACCATTGCCATTATTGCGGTACAAGCGGTTGTCTTTAGGATCCTCATCTAAATTCGAAACAAACAGATCCAGATCGCCATCGTTATCATAATCTCCCCAACTACAACCCCAAGAAAAGCTGCTGTCATTGACTACCACACCCTGGGTGATTTTTGTAAAGGTTTGCGTATTAGAGATTGTCGAGTCAACATGATATTTGACATCCCATGTAATGCCGCCATTTATGGGTTTTAAGACTGTGTTTAGTTCCCCAACCGCTATAGCTACGTTTGTATCCATAGCTTCAATTTCATAAAGGTGATTACCTGTCGGTGAAGCATTAACCCACTCCCAACCCTGGTCGAAATCAGGTTTATGAATGCATAATATAACAGAAGAAAAAAGCGAGATTTTCAATAAAAGTTTTATCAATATTTTTCCCAAAATTCTCTTTGTTTATTAAATATTGGATTTTCATACGAATTTCTATTCCTTCGCGATATGAAGACAAATTGAGAATCGATTATTATACTATGATAGTCGATTCTAAACATTTAAAAGTCGCAAATTTTATTTTTTGCCCTAAGATTATCAAGTTGATAACCTTCTATTATTTGAATATTTTTACTACAATTTGGTTTTATCTGAAACATCACTTATCAGTACAAATAAATCTCTTTCCTTATTTATTAGAAAAATTTGCTCAAATATTGAAAAATAGTTACGATCACGCTCCATGTCAATAGGGGAAACCCTGAAAATTGGGGTCGAAAAACCTTAGTTTGGCATCAGGAAAAGGATGATAACAGGATGACATTTTAACTTAGACGGATAGGTGAACAGTTTTACAAAAGATTACGTTATATCCAACTCACATAAATATAAGATTACCTGGGGATCAATTGCCTTAAAGATTCAGAGAGCTAAGAGTTTTATCTTGTTGATTCTCTGAGCTCTCTGCATCTCCTTGGCTAATGATTATTCTTACGATTTTATTTGGTATACCTTCCCATTCCATTGAAACATTACTTCTTCTCCCAGGGCCAAAATTCGGTTCAGAATTTCGCCTGATTTGCTAAATTCAAAATAGTCATCACTCAGAAACTCGATTATCCTATCCGGTTCTTGATCCTCCAAACCATTCTCAATCCACACACCATTCTTTAGTTGGAAGGTACGATCCAATACTCGTTTGATGGTCAATATCATGTTGGTTTCAGTTTCCGCTAATGCGATCTTCTGCATAGCCCTACTAGCAAGCACCGAGCGTTTACCCGAAGAAGCAGACGGTGCCGGGGCAACAAAAGTCAGCGCATCATAATAACCCTTTGAACCCACACTTTCTACATCAATAATCGCACTTTCTTTCCTGGCCTCCTCCATGGCTTGCATGCGCAAGGCTATAGGAGTCGATCTACCTCTTTCCAAGTCAATCCTGAATTGGGCCAATTCACGCTCCTGTTCCCGTACGAGGTAGGAAGTATAAGGGGTGACAATTCCAAATTCTTTACCTAGCTCTTTGATGCTTTGAACCAGTTCCTCATTCTCACCCTCAAAACGGATCTTAGCCAACAGAAAAGAAACCTTGCGGTTGGCCCATAACTTCGCGATAAATTCATTGTCCGAATTTCGTCGCGGCAAATCCACATCATACTTAAAGGAACGATCCCGCCCACCTTGTTCTCCCGTCAAGACTACTTTTGATTTACCATCTGTGCGGTAACGGCCAAAAAGAGTGATCCGTTCACCCCTAAAAATGTCCGGAAAATCTTTAGGATAAATATCATAAACGCGTAAATCACCAAAATCAATTTCGGTATTTGTCAGGACCGGACTCGATATTTTATCAAAGAAAGAAGATACTTTCTTTTCGATATTTTCGCCGGGTTTCACATAGTTAACACTCCCATGGCTATCCCGCGCTAATTTATCCAACAGGAAAGTATTCACATCATATCCAACCCCAAAATTGAATATTTTCATGAAGGCCTTATCTTGCTTCATAAGGTTGGCCAGAATATTTTTGATATCTTTCTCGCCTTCCGTGGGCAACCCGTCGGTTAAAAATACAATACTGGTCGGACGATTATCTTTACCCTCTTTCAAGCTTAATGCTTTTTGCAAAGCTTCATTGATATTCGTTCCACCGGAAGCGGATAAATTATCTATAAAATAAGAAGCGTTGTTCTTCTCGTCCCTATCCGCTTTCTTTAAGCCATTTTGAAATTGTTCGATCCCAGAACTAAAACTGATGATTTCGAAGCGATCGTTGCGGTTCAAAGTATTAACACAATATCGCAACGCTTCCCTGGCCTGCTCGATTTTTTCACCAGCCATACTGCCGGAAACATCAACCACGAAAATGACATCCTTTGCCACGGGCCTCTTCTTTCTAACCTCGAAACGGGGAGAAGCCAATAACATAAAATAACCGTCACGATCCGTTCGCGGTCGGAAAGATAAGAATGTAGCAGGTATCTCTCTTTCTGAAAGTGAATAGTAAAGGACAAAATCTTTATCCGCTTCTAAATTTTTTGCTTCAAAACTGATTTTTGCTTTTTTGTCGCCTTGCCTGGTTATATCAATTTCGTGGGACGGAGAATAAATATTGGCGAGGGTCGCCTCGGTTTCAAGTTCGATTTCCAAATGATAAGAATCTATGCTGCCCTGCCCAATTTGCCGGATTGGCAGTGTAAAGGTATAAGTGTCAGCATCTTTTTCTAGTAATTGAGCGTAAGACAATTCTATTTTACGTTCACTTTTGGGTGGGATGGGAAATATCCGGGCTTTGAATAAACCATTATTTGCATACTCCAATAACGCCGGATCGCGGACTGTTCGAATAATCGATTCATAAATCTCCCTGGCTTCTTTGCCATCCAATAGTTCGCCGCGAGTTTTCTTGCCGTTGATATATAAATAGAAGTCATACAACTGAGCTTCTCGCGGTACCGGAAATAAATATTGACCCTCTAATTGCACATTAGCTTTGTTAAAAAAGGATTGTTCGAGTGTGATATTCCCGACTCCTTTATTAAGCTTAACATGGGCATCTACATATTTTAAATAAACTTGATTTTTATAAATGGGTCTTGGCGGATGGGGAATAATAATTCTGCCCTGGGCTGACAGGTTGATGAATGAAAATACAAACACAAAAAAGGTTAACAGGGTTCTCATGGTTTTCTCCTTTCAGATAGGTTTTCTTTTTAAATCAGCATCATCTTAATATAATTTTGTTTTGATGTTTGCTTATTGTAAATTTATTTTGACTTAAAATCATAATCGCAACTAATTTTCTGTTTACTTTCTGCATATTAATGACATTAACGATTAAAAGGTAAATGAGATCCTTTAAATTTTTTCCGGAAAAGGAAATTATAAATCGAGTACGGGCCAATGACCGAACGGTATTGGGCGAGCTCTTTATTCATTATAAGAAAATGATATTAAATTATGTACAATCGCATGGCGGTAGTGAGCAAGATGCCGAAGATTTGCTGCAAGAAGCCATTATTGTTTTTTGGCAGAAGGTCTGCTCCGGAAGTTTTGAATTAACATCAAAAATCGGAACCTACCTTTTGGCTGTCGTAAAGAATAAATGGTATGCTGAAATTCGTAAACGAAATAAATTCACTAATACTGAGATATCGGAAGACGTAAATGATGGACAAGATTCACAACTCGATATTGTAATCACCGAAGAAAAAAAGCAATGGGTTCGAAAAGCACTTGAAGCGATTGACCCTGTCTGTAAACAGCTATTGTTCTACTTCTATTTTGAGAAAAGAAATTTGGAGGAGATCACAAGGATCATGAAATTTGCAAACAGCAATGTTACCAAATCAAAAAAATACCAGTGTAAAAAAGCATTAGAATTAATTTTAAGACAAACGACGGAAGCCGAAAGGAGAATGTGATGGATTGCAATTTTATTCTCCAAAATGAAATACATGAAAAATATTTGTTGAATTACTTGAGTGATGTGGATAAAATCAAATTTGAACAGCATTTACAAGATTGTAAAGATTGTCAAAAAAGATTACAGGGTGAGAGAAATTTTATCGCAGGCATCCAAAATATTGGCCGGGAAGAACTAAAATCTGAAATCCGACGTCAAACTGAGATTTTAGAATCCAAAAAATCCGTTCCTGATTGGGGACTCATCACCAAGGTTGCTGCTGTACTTGTATTCGTTGTGTTTACTACGCAAATCATTTATGAAACTCAGATCGATGTTCCCGAACAATTGATCCCTATTCTTGAAGTCGAACAAAAAAGTACGACTGAAGGATTTGATTCCACCGAAGCTGCTGTGAATTTCCAGGTTCTGACTGAAGAACCAAATAGAGAGGATGTACCTACGTCACAAGATTCCGAAGAAAGCAAACAGACAAAGCCCAGTAGTGCCAATACGAAAGCCTTATCAAAAAAAAGTACTGAGAAAAGGAGTCTACAAACTGAACAAAAGGATGAAAACAAAAAGCCAGGAGCTAAATCCTTAGCGACCCAGCCGGATAAACTGGCGACTATACCAATCAAAGGCGACGACCAAATATCAGGAGAACGAGAAAATCAAGATTCAACTTTGGGTTATATAACGAGCCTTTCTCCTTCTTTGGCTAAGAAAAGTGAGTTCCTAAACCAGGAGATTTCGAAAGAAAAGTTTTCTTTTACACCTTTAAGAAAAAATTCCAGATCCAGTATGAATCTTTATAAAACTATTAGATTGGAGGAAGATTTTGCACACGATCACTTAAAAGATCTGAGACTTCAGGATAAACAAAAATCGATCCTTGCTCATTTGGTTCTTGAAGAATCAAGAGATACAAAAGAATTTCCTAATTCTTTTAAAGTGGCCATTCTTATGCAGGATACTCAACAATTAGAAATGATTTTTTATGTGCCATCTTCACTATTCGAATTTGATAGTAACGGGATCCAAGCAAATTTTAGCCAGGACCAAACTTTGGATGTTTTTTTTAAAGAAAGAAAGTACAGGATTGATTTAAGTCAAAATTTGACCCAAGCTGTTTTAGTCAAATAAAATAATTCGCTGTGCCCACTTTAACTTCTTAGTATTTAGTATTAATAATCGATAAAAAATCCAACCGAATAAAACTGCTCACGAAAATCAAAATCTTGTCCAAAAATGCTAAAACCTGAGTAATAACTCGATGCCAATCGGAACTCCCTAGATCCTTTTTGATACAGTCTATAGCCAATTTGATAATTTTGATTCAAACTATATTCCCGAGATCCTTGATACTGAAGATCTATGCTAATATAAGGAAGATATTTATTCTTGAATGCTTTACGTAAATGGAATGTACTGCCAACTTGTAAATATATAGATTTTACTTTTGGAATTGTATTGTAGAGCCAGTGACCGCCACCATAGAGATTGCCCCATTTATAACTTCGGGCCAACAGCCCAGAGAGAAATTCCTGACTGTAAGTCCGCGCATTTTTGGGATTATTTTGCGTTGAAAAAAATCGCCCTGGTGAGCGCTGATGTGACTAACTTTAAATCTTGCTGAGTAATCTCCTAATTGAAAATCGAAAATTCCGGTGATGAGATAATCAACCGCAAGTAATGGGAATTTATTTCCCCGTCTTGTCAGTAAAGACCAGGTGTGGCCTCCCAAACTAAAATGGATTTTTCTGTTTGAAGGTCCAAAATGAAATAAAGGCATCTCTTGACCGATACGCCCAATAAACCGATCGGAATTTAAAGACTTCGAAAACCCCATTTGAATTTCATATGGATCTGCAAATAGTTTAGGAAACAAATTGACTTGTTCGTTCGATAGAATGATATTTCCTTGTACTGTTCTAGATTTTTTATCTGCAGCATAAACACTGGACCCCCCCAAAAAACTAATAAAAATCATCACATACAAAAAATAAAATGGCATTGCATTATCCCTATTAAACCTGAAACGATTTTTAAAATTTAATCCCCAGAACCTATAAATCCACAACTTTATTTGTTATAAATCATAAGACAATGTGGATAAGGCCTGCTTAAAATCTTCGATCAAATCTTCTGTTGCCTCGATGCCAATTGAGACCCGGATCAAGCTATCCGTGATCCCAATTTTTTTGCGGTCCTCCGGAGACAGACCTGAATGCGACGTCGTTGCCGGCCGGGTTACCAGGGATTCTACCCCACCCAGGCTGGCTGCATGAATGGGGAGCTTTACATTTTCAATAAACTTTTGTGCCATTTCTACCCCGCCCTTTACTTCGAAGCTTAGCATACCGCTAAAGCCATCAAATAATTCCAGGGCGCGCAAATGCCGAGGATGGGATTCCAATCCCGGGTAGTTCACTTTTTCAACCAAAGGATGCTCCTGCAGAAATTGTGCAATTTTCAAAGCACTTTCATTCTGGTGTTTAACCCGGACAGATAGAGTTTTAATGCCACGATGGAGTAAAAAACAGGCATGCGGATCAAGTGACCCTCCCAGATGATCTAATTTATGTTTGATTTTTTCGATCAAATCCGCTTGACCGATGACTGCTCCGGCAACGATATCCGAATGCCCATTCAAATACTTTGTGCAGCTATGCAGCGACAAATCAAATCCCCAATCGGACGGTCGGAAATTCATTGGGCTCGCAAAAGTATTGTCGATAAATGAAATAAGTCGATTCCTTTTGGCAAAATTAACCACCTCAATAAGATTAGAAACCTCCATGAGTGGATTGGTCATTGTTTCTACATAAAGTGCTTTGGTATTGGACTGTAACTTAGCTTCCCATGAATCCGGATCATCCCCATCAACAAAATCATATTCAATTCCAAATGAAGGTAAATCTTTTGTAACAAAATCATGAGTCCCTCCATACAAAGAATTTTGAATTAAGAGATGATCGCCACAAGAAAGAACAGTCAACAAAGAAGTGGTTATCGCTGCCATTCCGCTTGCCGTTACGAGTGCAGATTCAGCGTTTTCCAATGCAGCCAATTTCTTATGGAGCACCTGATGATTCGGAGTATTATTTAAACGGATATATTTAATTTCATTATAACTCGACTCCCCGGCATACTCGAAATTGGCCGATTGAAAAATCGGCATACTAACAGCACCACTAATCCTAGGTTCAATTTCACCCGCGTGGATCAACTTTGTTTCTATATTGCTGAATCTTTTTTCCATGAATTATTTCTCCCGTGGCTAATCTTTTGAATTCATTGCAATGATTATCAATTAGTTTTTGTTTTACATTTTACGAAACCTTTTTACAAAATTCCTTTAAATCCTATTAACAGGATCGATTCTTTAGAAAAATACATATGTGAATCTTTCTCTTTCAAATCTTTATCAAAATAGAAAACAGAAATATCCATTAATTTTGGAAAACAAATAACCTTCTCACTATATTATAAAACATCTTGAATCGTTGGAGAACATTATGAGAGTTAGTCGAAATCATATCCTTTTTGTGGCAGTGTTTTTATTTAATACTTTGTGCTTCTTATTACCTGCCCAATCAATGGACAAAAACATCATCCCAACCTTACAAGGGTTGCAAAACGAAATCCCCCGGGCCCAAGCTAAAAACATGAAGAATGAAACGGGCTTAATCAGTATATTCACTGATCCTCCCGGCGCTGATATTTACCTGGATGGGAATAGAATTGAATCATCACCTATCACTAAAGAGGTTTCCAATGGTGAACACCACATTAGAATTACCTCTTCAGGCTGGAAGGAGGAAGAATGTATTGTTTTTGTGGAAAATGATAAAAAAACCATAATAACTGCGTTGATGTTAAAACCCATGCCGACAGAGATGACACCTCTTGATATCGGTAGAGTTCATAAAGAGAAATTATTCTTTGAGGATTTTGAGAAAGAAGAAATTGATTACAAGTATGTAAAACCAATCTGGATCAAAAAAGGCAAAAAGTATTCTTTGTTTCTAACGGGAGTAAGTTTAGTAGCTGCAATGGTAGTCTTAGAAGGGGGTTCTTTTAAGAATGATAATAATACATCTACCAAGGCTCTAATCGCCGGAATTGGTCTTGGATTGGTGGGTACTGTGATATTTTTTGTTGCAGACGAAAATAGTGGTCATTGGGTTGAAACAACCCTTGAAGAGAATATTGAATACAACAAAAAGGAAAAAGTAAAGATAGAAATACATAATAAAGAAGCTCGGGAGTATAACCAAAAAACAGAACAATTGTTGTCAGATGAAATAAAAAAACGGCAGCAGGAAACTGAAAAATTTAACGAAGGACGTGGATTAACCATTGAAACAATATAATTCAGTATTTGATTTCCCACCAAAAACTTTTACAAAAATTGTCACTCTCATTATGGTGTTTAATAATTGTTCTTTTAATAAGGAAGAAATATACAAGCGTCTAAAAAAAGTTATCGACTAAAATATTTAATTATTGTATCCATATTTGCGTTGTTGGTTTTTTTAACTATGGCAATTAAATCACAGCTAAAATTAACTATTCTTGAGAAAATAGTGGATTGGTCGTTTTCCGTCCCAAATATCGAGTACAATGATTTTAAAAGAACACTTGCATCAATAGATTCCAGTCAATTCATCATTTTTGACACACGATCGCCAGAGGAATTCAAAACAAGCCATATAACCAATGCCATCCAACTCGATCCTGGAATAACTCAAAATGAATTCGGCAAAATTTATTCAAAGCGTATAAAGGATAAACGCCTGGTTTTTTATTGTTCAGTCGGTTATCGAAGTTCAAAGTGTTTACAACGATTAAAAGAGGTTGCCCATAATTCCGGAGCAATATCTCTGCAGAACCTTAAAGGTGGAATCTTTCGCTGGTACAATGAAAATTATGAAGTGATAAATGAAAAAGGTATTACCGATGACATTCATCCCTATGGTGCGTTTTGGGAATTTTTATTAGATAATCGAGATTAATCCTAAATCACAAGGTGTTTTCAATATGGCGGAGATCATCGAGTCAAACGATGCAATAAAGTATTCACTTTCACATGATTCCAAAACAATACGTCAGAGAATGCTCCATCCGATTTTCTTTAAATTGTATTTGTTGCGAAAACTACCCTTAGCTTTTTTTGCCGGGGTGAAAATACATCGTTTGGATATGGAACGTTGCGATGTTTCTATTCCCTATCGCTGGTTGAGCACCAATCCCTTTCGTTCAACTTATTTTGCAGCGTTAAGTATGGCTGCTGAATTATCGACCGGCGCTTTGGCATTGATGATGGTAGAAAATTCACCTGATTCGATTGCTTCTCTCATTGTGGGATTAAAAGCAAATTTTACCAAAAAAGCAGATTCATTAACCACATTTACTTGCAATGAAGGTACCAAAATATCTTCTGCTGTTGAGCGAGCAAGCAAAACAGGCGAGGCAGTAGTCATTGATGTTCAATCAATCGGACATAATCCTGATCAATTAATCGTCGCCGAATTTACTTTCACATGGTCATTTAAAAAAAGAGCTTAACTGGAGGCTAGAGATTTGAGGCTAGAGACTAGTAGTCATTATTATTCCGATGAATTATTAATTAGGGAGGATTTAGAATGAACCAGAATTTCAGGAGTTATCGAGATTTGGATGTTTGGAAAAAGAGCTTAACTGGAGGCTAGAGATTTGAGGCTAGAGGCTAGTAGTCATTACTATTTTAATGAATTATTAAGTATTAGGGAGGATTTTATGATGAACCAGAATTTCAGGAGTTATCGAGATTTGGATGTTTGGAAAAAGAGTTTAGAATTAGCCAAAGAAATTTATAAAACGACGAATGGATTTCCAGCAGAAGAAAAATTTGGTCTTGTGAATCAAATGCAGAGGGCTGCTGTTTCCATTCCATCAAATATAGCTGAAGGACATGCTAGATTAGTAACCGGAGAATTCATGAGATTTGTTTCAATTTCTTTAGGTTCTGTAGCAGAACTGGAAACACAACTTATTCTTTCTAAAGAATTACATTTTATTAGTAAACCGATACAAGATAAACTTCTGTTACTCTTAGATGAAATAGGAAAAATGTTACGAGGTTTATATAAATCATTACAAAAAAAGAAGCTAGAGGCTAGAAACTAGGGACTAGAGCCTTGAGATTAGATTATGAACTTCAGCACTAGGTCTATAAATAATTTCCAAGCTTGTAGCTTCTAATCTAATCTGTTTTAACAAGCCACTAGCCTCTAATCTCTAGTCTCTTAATTATGATTGGAGTCCATATATGACAATACTAATCACTGTTGTATCCCTCACCTTGCTTATCTCTGCGGCCTGCTCTCTATTCGAAGCGGTTCTCTTTTCCACAAGAATGGGCGCACTTGAGGCTGAAAAAGTGAATAGAGGGATGATAGCCAGTCGATTTATTGAAATGAAAGAAAATATAGGCGTTCCGATTTCAGCCATCTTAATACTGAATACAATCGCCAATACGGCAGGAGCAACAATATCAGGCATGTTGGCAATAAAAGTATTGGGAGTTAGCCTGGTTCCGATATTTTCTGTCGGATTAACCCTGGGAATCTTGTTCTTTTCGGAAATCATTCCAAAAACGATTGGGGCAATCTACTGGCGGAACTTATGGCATTGGATAGTATGGCCACTCACAGCGATGAAAGCAATCCTATATCCTGCAATCTATATTACACAAAAAATTACTAACCTGATCACTCGTGGGAAAAAAACTTTTACAATTACAGAAGCCGAAATTCTGGCAATGGTTAAATTAGGTGCAAAAGAAGGTGAGTTAACCGACCAGGAATACAACATGGTTCGCAATATTATCAATCTTGAAGATAAGCGTGTTAAAGAAATCATGACTCCCCGAACCATGATGGTCGCATTGCCAGAAAACAGCACTATCCAGGAAGCGATAAACCAGCTGGACGAAAGGGGTGTTAGTCGTGTTCCGATCTATGGTGAAAACATCGATCACATCACGGGTTATGTCACATTGCAAGAGATCACGTCACGTAAAATGATAGAAAAACCAAAAACCGAATTAAAAAAAATCGTGAATCAAATTCACTTTTTCCCTGAAGCGATCAATTGTTTGAGCTTATTGACAAGATTCCTCAAAGCCCGAATACAGATTGCCATGATAACGGATGAACATGGCGGAGTTGCAGGATTGGTTACTTTGGAAGATTTAATCGAAACCGCCCTGGGAACTGAAATAGTGGATGAAACCGACCGTTATGTGGACTTGCAAAAAAGCGCCAGAGACCGCAATATTAATAGAATGTGAAACGGCAAACGTGAGACGTGGACGTGAGACGGAAAACTAAGAATGAAGATTGCTAATTTAATTGTTAATTGCTCATTGTCCATTGTTCATTGTTCATTGTTAATTATTCATTGTTCATTGATCAAAAGGAGTTGTTAATTGTCAACCTTACCTAATTTTGATTTGACCGGAAAAGTAGCCCTGGTTACCGGCGCATCTCGTGGTATCGGGGAAGCGATTGCAAGTACATACGCAGCCGCTGGCGCGAAAGTAGTGATCACAAGTCGTAAGCAAGAAAACCTGGATGTAGTGGCGGATAAGATCAGATCAGATGGTGGAAATGTTCTGGCTATTGCTGCGCACACCGGAGATTCCGCAGCCATCCAGGAATTAATGAAACGCGTGAATGAAGAATTTGGTGGAGTCGATATTTTGGTAAACAACGCCGCGACAAACCCGCATTTTGGTCCGATTCTTACTTCCGAAGAAACCGCCTGGGACAAAACTTTCGATATCAATCTCAAAGGCTACTTTAGAATGGCCAAAGCCTGCGTGGAAAGCATGAAAAACCGCGGTGGCGGTAAGATCATCAATATGTCATCGGTAGCTGGAAAAAAGCCGCAGCCTGGAATGGGAGTCTACTGCCTGACCAAAGCAGCCGTCATCATGTTAACCGAAATATTAGCAGTAGAATTAGCGAGCGACAACATCCAGGTAAACGCCATCGCGCCGGGATTTATCAAAACCCGTTTTAGTCAGGCTATTTGGGATAATGAAAAATTCAGCGAGCAAGTCACCAAATCCATCCCGCAAAAGCGGTTCGCAACTGTAGAAGAACTGCTGGGTATTGCCCTCTACCTCGCTTCCGATGCTTCTAGTTATACGACTGGATCGACTTTCGTTGTGGATGGTGGGATGTTGGTGGGGGATACAATTTAATGTTAGAATACGAAGAACCCCATGTTCACCCACGGCGGAGAACTCGTAGCACGCGCTTTAGCAGTACATGACAACATAGCACATTCTCTTGAACGAGCCTTTGCCTCTAATAAACCGCCGTGTATTAATGGACCATTTAATCCGGAAGGAATGGCAAAACACTAAACGAGCACCACTTCCATAATTTAATTTAAAAACAAATTTATTGATGTTTTCTACAAGACGAGATTTTCTGTATAGTTCGATCATAATTGGCGCTGCAACTTTGATGAAAGGATCGATTGGATTATCATCTTTATTAAATCAGCTAGATCCAATAAAAGATGGCAAATTACTGGCTGTTTTGCCGTTTTCCGGTGAAGGCCGAGCAGCAATCGGTAATATAATCGGCGAGGGGCTAAATGGTCGATTGGCGCTTGACTTAACCAAACTCGATGCCAAAACTCTGATCACCCCCAACAATGAATTCTATATTCGTACCAGGTTACCGGCGCTTATCGATTTAAATAAATCCTGGAAAATGGATGTCCATGGGTTGGTTAATTCGAGGATATCACTTTCCTTAAAGGATCTACAATCACTAGTAAGACCAATGGAAGTGCATTTATTGGAATGCTCCGGCAATAATAGAGGCCGTGGCTTTGGATTGATCAGTTCTGCAAAATGGTCGGGAATTCCAGTTATCGATGTACTGAAAAAAATTCATACTTCTCCCAAAAGTACCAGGGTACTTATCTCTGGATTTGATGAGCATTCACCAAAAATATTGCGCAGGACATCTTCAACCCCCGGCGCTAGCTGGATTTTTACTTTTGAAGACCTGGAATCTTCCGGCGCTTTTTTTGCCACTGAAATGAATGGAAAATCCTTACCTTTGGACCATGGCTTCCCCATTCGACTGGTCATGCCTGGCTGGTATGGATGCTCCTGCATCAAATGGGTGAATGAGATTAAATTAGTAGATGATACTGAAAAGCCCACAAGTCAGATGCGGGAATTTGCCAGTCGAACACATCAGGATGGAACGCCTCTTTTGGCAAAGGATTTTCAACCTGCCATCATCGATCAGACGGCCATGCCGATTCGGGTCGAGCAATGGCTTGTTAATGACAGAATTGAATATAGAATCATTGGGATTCTCTGGGGAGGTCAGCGTCCGACAGACAAACTGATGATTAGATTTAATTCAGGAGAAAAATATCAACCCGTTGAATCGTATGATCATAACACAAATAAAACCTGGACATTGTGGGCACATACCTGGAAGCCATTAAAACCGGGTTCATATGATATTCAAATAACAATCGACGATTCTTCCATTCGTACTCGTCAACTTGATAACGGGTATTACATTCGAGCAGTTAAAATTGATAAAGTTTAGAAGTATGGTAAACTCACAAAGCTTAATCTATTTTCTTCTATTTTAAACCTGCCGAAATTTAACAGACCATAAAATTAGACAAACTATTATTTTCATAATAACCTGGCATTATTCTATAAAAAATCTTACCCTGATTTTTATGATTTTTCAAATTTCGAAAGGAAATAGATGAGCATTCGTTTTAAATCTCTTCAGGAAGCAATCGACAAACTTCCCGAGTTCTTTCAACCGGAAAATGCGGAAGGAATCGATGCGGTGATTCAACTGGAATTCTTTGGTGATGACGGTGGAAATTGGTACTTGACTGTGAAAGATAATACACTGAATGTATCGGAAGGGAATTCTGATAATCCAACCATGACAATTACGGCGGCGGCAGAAGATTGGTTAAAGGTGGCAAATAACGAAGCCAGTCCGATGTCCCTCCTAATGCAGGGAAAAATCAAATTGCAAGGAGATATGGGTTTGGCAATGAAATTCCAAAATATGTTTTCAATGTCATAATAGTTTTGGAATTTCTTCTCATTCATTTAAGTTTTAAATACTGATTTTTTCACATGTTCATTTTTAAAGGGAAAATCTATTGGATGAAATTCAATCTCCGTGTATTAACATTTGTAGATTAAATAATCAAACAGGTTTGTGTGAAGGTTGTAAACGGACTATGGATGAGATTGAAAATTGGCCATTCTATAGTGATAGTGAAAAACTATTGGTTTTAGAAAAAATAGATATCAGGAAAATAAGCATTCTAAAAGGCGTGGAACAAAAATGAAAAGACTACTGATTATGTTATCACTTTTGGTTGTTCTACTCTTTCTCGGATTAAAACCTTCTTATAAGAAGGCTGAAGTAATCAAAGGCATGACGATCTCCTGCCAAACCTGGGGTTGGGAATGGGGTACGGACGCGATGGTCGATGCTATGAAGGAATTAAAAACCCTCGGCATAAACTGGATTTCCATTCATCCCTATGCCGGAATCAGTCGTGACGGAACTGTGCGGTTCAGAAGAGGAAGATCCAATGAAAATGTTCAATGGTTAACCCGCCCCATCGAAGAAGCGCATCGGTTAGGTCTTAAAATTCTGATTAAGCCCCATCTTTCCTATTGGCGCAGCGGGTATTCGTGGCGCGGAGAGATCGAGTTCAAAACAGATGAAGAGTGGAATCGTTTCTTCACGACTTATAGTCAATGGATTGAGGATTTAGCAGTCATTTGTAAAAATGCAGATGCGTTTGTCGTGGGTACCGAGTTGGATAAAACCATTCATTATGAGTCTAGATGGCGTGAAATCATTCAAATCCTGCGCGAACATTTTTCTGCACCCATCACTTATGCCGCTAATTGGACAGACTATGAACGGATCCCATTTTGGGACGCCCTCGATGTGATTGGCATCCAGGCATATTTTCCTTTACTGGATCCTTCGGTAAAACCCAATAAAAAATTACTTGAAACTTCCTGGAAAATTAAATTAAAAGAATTAAATCAATTTGCAGAAACTCATAATCGGCCCATTGTATTTACCGAAATCGGCTACGATGTATCCACTTATGCTCCTTATAAACCCTGGGAAAGAGGAGATTATCGACCCGGGGCCGAAGAGATTCAAAAATTATGCTTGTCTGCGGCGTTGGAAGCCTTATCGAAAGACGACCAGGTAATCGGCGCTTTTTTGTGGAAGTGGTTCGCCGGAGAAACCAGGCATGCAGATTTCCTAAAATCCACACCTGCCATGAGAAAAGTGATAAAAGACAATTGGGGGGAATGATTCTATCTTTCTCTAGTCTATCATTTAAAACTGAATTCAAAATCCACCAAGCACTTTGATGAAATTATCTGCTTGAAATGATTACGCAGATATTATAGCTTTAACAATCATTTATCAATATGTGTATAACAACTCATTGAAAAATTAGGAGTAAGTGATGCCATTTTATCATCGACTTGGGAAAATCCCGCAAAAAAGGCATACCACTTTTTATAAAGAAGATGGTAAGTCACTTTATCGCGAAGAGCTCTTTTCCACACTTGGATTCTCCGGAGTTTACTCAAATAAATATCATATTCATATGCCATCAGAAGTCCTTGAGGTTAAAAAGTTAGACAATTTCAAAATTCCGGTTTGGGATGGAGCGCCGCTGGAGTATTATCTTTTTCATACGGAGCAGAAAAAAACAGAAGGTGACTTTTTATCCGCTCGAAATGTTTTTTTACGCAATCGACACTGTAGCATCAGCACAGCAAATGTAACTAAAAATATGGACGACTTTTACAGAAATAGCGGCGCTCATGAGTATATTTTTATCCATTATGGAAAAGGAACATTCTACTCCGAATATGGCAATTTCCCTTTTGAAGAAGGTGATCAATTGCTTATTCCGAGAGGCACAACCTTTAAAATTGACTTTGACGACTTCGTAAAAAATAAAATACTTGTTGTTGAATCAGAAACCGCATTTGACATTCCGAAAGAATATCGAAACGAATATGGCCAACTTACTGAAAATGCACCCTATTCCGAGCGTGACTTCAAAATTCCGCAAGTTCTGGAACCCATTGATCAGGAAGGAAGATTCCGCCTGATCATCAAAAAATTCGATCAATATTATGAATATTTCATGCCGCATCACCCCTTCGACATTGTTGGCTGGGATGGTTATCATTATCCGGTTTCGTTCAACATTAAAAACTATTGTCCAAAGGTCGGCAGACTTCACCTCCCGCCGCCGACCCATTTGGCTTTTAGATCCCGGCATTTTGTCTTGTGTAATTTTTGTCCCAGGCCATTTGACTTTGATAAGGATGCCATTCCGACGCCTTATTTTCATGCCAATGTCGACAGCGATGAAATCATCTACTATGCTGAAGGAGACTTTATGTCGCGCACAGGCGTCGAGGAGGGTTCGATCACATTTCATCCGGGCGGCATCACACATGGACCCCAACCCGGCAAAACCGAAGCTTCTATTGGCGCCAAAGGCACAGATGAATATGCAGTGATGGTGGATACATTTGAACCTCTGGAACCGACATTGAATGTCAAAGAAACCATGGATCCAAAATACTCGCAGTCGTGGTTGACGTAAAACATTTGACAGGATTTACAGGATTAAAAAGATACATGGCAAGCTTCAAAAGATTTCATCTTATCCTGTTTATCTTGTTAATCCTGTCTAAAAGGTTTTGAATTTCGACTAAAAAGATACTTTGATTTAGAATTTATAATTAGGACATAAAATGAAATTAATCTCCTATCTCACCAGCGACAATGAAGAACGGTTAGCGCTTATTATTAATAATAATATCGTAGATTTGGAACAAAACGCCAAGGAATCAGGCAACCTTCTCCCATCTTCCATGAATGAGTTTCTACATCGAAGTGACGAGTTTTTGAGAAAAGCTGAACAAGTTCAAGATGCTTTTTTATCCGGAAAAACCAATCTTATTGTTAATTCTAATGAAACAAATCCTTTAGCACCTGTCCCCCATCCAACCTCATGCAGAGACGCCTATGCATTCCGACAGCATGTGGCAACCGCGAGAAGAAACCGCGGATTAGACATGATCCCGGAATTCGATCAATTCCCGGTTTTTTATTTCACCAACCATAACGCAATTATCGGTGAAGGCGATCTGGTCGTCGAAAGTGATCATCTGCAAAAACTCGATTTTGAATTAGAAGTCGCTGCTGTGATTGGGAAAAGAGGTAAAAATATCGAGGCGAAAGATGCAGATTCCTATATAGTTGGATTAACCATCATGAATGACTTTTCTGCCAGGACGTTACAAATGGAGGAGATGAAGCTTAACCTGGGTCCGGCAAAAGGCAAGGATTTCGCTACTGCTATCGGCCCCTGGCTCGTCACCATGGATGAACTGGAAGAATTTAAGATCGAAACACCCACTGGCAATAAATACGACCTTCGTATGACGGCTCATCACAACGGCACATTGATATCAGATGGCAATATGAAAGACATCAACTGGACTTTTGCCGAAATCATCGAGCGGGTTTCGTACGGGGTTGAGATATTTCCCGGAGATGTGATCGGGTCTGGTACCGTCGGAACCGGCTGTTATTTGGAGTTGAATGGCACCAATGAGCTGAAAGCAAAAGAAACAGGTGAATCCTTCGAGCCAACCTGGTTAGAAGTTGGTGATACAATCGATTTGGAAATAACGGGTCTTGGGAAGTTATCCAATCGCATTGTTAAAGCAGAACCGCAAAGATCAATTTTAGCAAAGAAAAAACCATGATTCATGTTGAACCTAAGGATTTATCTGTTAAAGAAATTATGGACCTTCTTGTGGGTGGCGTCTCCCCGCGGCCGATAGCACTTGCTTCCACAATATCTAGCGATGGCGTTAGAAACTTATCGCCATTTTCCTTCTTCAATGCGTTTGGTGGTAACCCGCCAACTGTTGCTTTTTCACCATCACGCAGGCAACGGGACAACACAACTAAAGACACCTATAACAATCTAATGGCCACGAAAGAGTGCGTTATCCAAACAGTTACCTACGCAATGGTTCATCAGGTGAGTTTGGCTTCAACTGAATATGAATCTCATATAGACGAATTCGTAAAATGTGGATTAACACCAATTCCATCGGACATTGTGAAGCCAGATCGCGTAAAAGAATCTCCTTTTCAAATGGAGTGTATGTTAAATCAGATGATTCACCTGGGCGATGGCGGCGCATCCGGAAATTTAGCGATTTGCGAAGTTGTTAAATTTCACATGACAGAAGACATATTTAATAACGGTGTAATTCAACCAGAACTGCTCGATGCTGTCGGCAGAAATTCGGCTAATTTCTATACCAGGGCAAGTGGTGATGCGATTTTTGAAGTTGAGAAACCCATCGGTCGAAAGGGTGTAGGTTTTGATCAACTGCCGGGTTATATCAAAAATTCTCATATTTATAGCGGCAACGATCTTGGTCAATTTGCGAATAGTGAAAAAATTCCGACAAAAGATGAGGTCCATATTTTTTTAAATACTATAAATACTGTAGAAGCCTCGGAAGAGATCTTTTTAAGATTTAAGCAGCAAAAGAAATATAAAGAGATGTTTGCAGTTGCAATTGTACTGTTTAAATCAGATCATCCGGAGGCAAGAACTTTTATTGAACAGGCAGCTAAATGCGCTTTGCAGTGTAACAACACAGAATTCGCCTTGCAAGCTGCAGTCAGTCTCTCTATTCTTGATCCTGAAAAGGAATAGGCATGACTCAACCTGTTTGGCGTCCGACTCAAGATCGAATTCAAAACGCCAACTTAACCCAATTCATAAAGCAAGTCAGTCAAAAAACGGGGAAAAAATTCTCCTCTTACCATGAATTGTATCATTGGTCCATTCAAAATTTAGAAGAATTCTGGCAGTCCATTTGGGAATTTTCCGAAATCGTCCATTCCAAAAAATATGAGAAAATTTTGGATGCAGACGGCATGTGGAGAGCGAAATGGTTCCAGGGAGCGAAACTCAATTTCGCCGAAAATCTTCTGCGCTATCGTGACGATCGAACTGCTATAATCAGTTGGACCGAATACCGCGAGCCTGTTCGTTACACGTTTCAAGAGCTTTATCTTCTTGTGGCCAAATTTGCCGAAAGTCTTAAACAAAATGGCGTAAAACAAGGAGATCGGGTGGTTGGATACATCTCAAATATTCCGGAAGCTGTCATTGCAATGTTGGCGGCTACCAGCCTCGGTGCTGTGTGGTCATCCTGTTCACCGGATTTTGGCATTCAGGGTGTACTGGATCGGTTCGGTCAAATTCAACCAAAAATCTTAATCACAGCAAACGGCTATTCTTACAACGGCAAAAAGATTGATTCAGTGCAACGCGTCGAGCAAATCGCCAAGCAAATTCCCTCACTTGACAAAATCGTGATCATTCAACAGATCGTCGGAGACAATGGCAAATCGATCCCAAAATCGATTGATTGGCATAAATTCATTTCGAATTCTGCTACTGAAATAGAATTCAACCAACTTCCTTTCGATCACCCGGTTTATATCATGTATTCTTCTGGAACGACCGGCGTGCCGAAATGCATCGTGCATGGCGCCGGTGGTACTCTTTTGCAGCACTATAAAGAATTTATGCTCCATACCAATCTCAAAAGAGAAGAT